>NZ_JAWLRY010000040.1:0-7263 GCF_033142325.1 Rhodococcus sp. IEGM 1370
TTCAGACTGCGGAAGATCTGTTTGGCACCCTCGAAACGGGTGTCGACACCGTCGGCAGCTTCGTCGAGTAGGTCCGGGCGGCCGAGATCACCGGCAAAGACGAAGTCGCCCGTCAACATGTATCCCGGAGCATCGGCGAAGGCACCGTCGGTCACCAGGAACGAGAGGTGCTCCGGGGTATGACCGGGCGTGTGAACGGCTTGCACGGTGATGTTGCCCAGAGCCAGCGTGTCGCCATCGTGGAGGCGTTCGGCCTCGAAGCCGTACTGCCAATCGTCGCCGCCCTCTCCTGAGACGTAGGTGACCGCCCCGGTGGCCTTGGCCAGCTCGCGAGTGCCGGACAGGTAGTCGGCATGGATATGGGTCTCGGTCACGGCGGTGATGGTCATGCCATGCCGATCGGCCAGATCCAGATACACACCGATGTCGCGGCGGGCGTCGACCACCACTGCCTCTCCTTTGGCCTGGCAGCCGATGAAGTATCCGGCTTGGGCGAGGTCTTCGTCGTAGATGCGTTCGAGAAGCATCGAAATCTCCTTGTCGATCGTGGCGGCGTTCGTATGGGTGTCAAGAATCCACGGTACCCCGTGGGGTATTTTTGCAGGTTCTGTGCGTCGAGGCGCACGGTTCCGATTCCTGCGGGGTGGAGGTGAAGTGGGCGGCATTCCACTGGGCGACCAGGGGCATCGCAACCGACTGATCCAGCGAGGCGCAACGACTCACAGCGCCACCGCAGCGGTTGCCGACCATCACGTCCTCCTCAGCCGTCCGGCACTCGCCGACTCGGGGCGGACGAGGGAATTTCATTCCTCCCGAGTGTGACGTTTGTCAGAATTGGCGACTAGCCTCATCCATAATGTACGTACATCCGTACGATCAATCAAGGAGAGGGTGGCGTATACCTCGGCACGTGTCCTTGCACCACCTGCTCGAACGCCGGAATGACCTTCCAACACGACTGCTGTCGATGCAGTGCACCTGGCCTCAATGACCACCAATGTCGTGACCACACGGCTCGCGCCCACACCGACGTCAGACCGGATGCGCACCCGCCGCTCGGGGACGCTCACGCTCTGGACTTCCCCGATACATCCTTCGACACCATGGTGTGCACGTTCTCGCTCTGCGCCATCCCAGCCCCGGACATCGCGCTCTCGGAAATGTCGCGAGTGCTGCGTCCAGGTGGAACAATGCTCCCCGCCGATCACGTCGCCTCGTCGATCCGGCCGGTTCGATGGATCCAACGCGCCCTGAAACTGGTGAGCATCCCGATCGGTGGCGTGCACTTTCTGCGACGGTCCTCGCTCGCGATCACCGGTGACGAGAGCTTCTCCATCGAGGACATCGACCGGTTCACTCTCGGTCTCGTCGAGCGTCTTCACGCCCGAAAGGTGTCCTGAACGGGCAGGTACGATGGGCGCGGCACGCGCGGCCGACCATATTCCGGTACTTCTGCCTCGACGAACGCGAGAAGCCGCTTCAGCAGTGCATCCGCACGGTCGTCGAGCGTTGAATCGACGCCACCGAGTAGCTCGTGCGCGTCCCGGCGTGCCTGGGTCCCGTATTCGTAGTATCCGGGGTCGAGTACCGAAGCCGAGGCGGGCTACGGGACGAGCTGTGCGCTCGGTTGCCGTGCCTGCACCGAGTGGAGTCGGTGCACAGGTACTCGCCCGTCCAGGTGGGCTCGAACGATGTCGGCGACCGCACGGGACGTGAGTGGGGTCGCAATCAACGGGGTGTGGCCCAACCGGTCGATCGCAGTCGACAGCGGCTGCCGATCGGCCGGATCGACGTACCGGTCGAATCCGCCGAGTCCGGTACCGCCCACGGCATCGAGAGCATTCGGGTACTCGGATACCGCGTGCGATGGCCCAGCACCTCCAACAAGCGCTGATACACCATCCGCGGCGAGATACCCCGCCCCCGTCAGTGCCGGGGGAAGTGACAGTGTGGACGCCGCGGCCTGTGTCGATACGAAGGGCGTCGATCCTTGGATCGGCGGTGACATTGCAGTGCCGCAGGGCCGCGATCTGGGTGTACGGCAGACCGGTCGAGGCGAAGATCAGGACGCGGGCGTCTCGCCGCGCGAACAGTTCTGACGGCCAACCGGATTCGGGGAGGCGGGCGATGATGCCGCCGATCACGGCTGCCAGCTCGTGCAGGCGCGCCGTACGCGCCACGTCCAGCGCAGCCCGAACGATCTCCGCGCGCCCCGGAGGGGGTAACAGCTGCCGGGAATGGGTGCCGTCGATCACCGCGATCCGGCGGCGTTGGGTCGTCGACGTAGCGAGGTGCACGTGGAGGACGCCGCGACGACCTGCAGCCAACGTACCCACGCGCAGACCGGGCAGGATTCGTGACGGCCGGTGAACGGTAGGGCTTTGAAGGCCCCGACGCCGTCCTGATCGGTCTTCGACGCCCGAATCCGTACGTGCGCACCGTCGAGGCGGTCGCGGCGGACACCGCCGCATTCGAGCGCCACGAGTTCGCTACGACGAAATGCGCCGGTATAGCCCATCAGAAGCAGCGCGGTGTCGCGCCGTTTGAGGACCTCCGACGCCCACCCGGTCACACTGAGACGTGCATGATCGACGATGGTGGTGATGTCGGAGGTCAGCAGCGGTGCGCGTGGATTGCGTGGCCGCTCGCCCGCCGACGCGTAATCCCGCCGAATACTGGCGAGGGTGGCGCGGACCATCTCGTGCCCGCCCGGGTTGTCGTGTCTGGTAGCGCGGTGGCGTCCGCGCGACCGCCGCGATCCATTTGCCGAACGTCGCCGGCGCATACGCCCGCATCCCGTCGTCGACGGTGAGCGTGTCCGCCGGCGGCGACGAGATAGGCCGCCACCGTCGCGGGATGCGCCGGTAACGAGATATACCCGGTGGCGGCGCACCAGGTTTCGAAGCGTCTCCACGCCGAGGCGTAGGCCCGCCGGGCGCCGGCGGAGCGAGACGCAGCGATCGAGCGCTCGATCCGAGCGGCAACCTCCGGCGGTAAAGCAGGAAACACCGCCGCACCACCCGACACGCAGCCGGAACCGTGTTCGAGCCGTCCGCGAGCTGGCGTTCTGTCATATGCAGGACTGTAGCGGGCACCTCCTACACATTTATCGAACAGAAACTACGCTCACCTGGCGTTTCCTCAAGGACGGTGCGGGAAGGAAAATTCTCGTCGGTCACCGCACAAACAACGTTGGTGACTATGACCCCGGCGCGAAAACGGGCTTCTCGGCTGTCGCCGCGCATGCGTCGCGGACGACCCCGCTCCATCGGGCGATAGCTACGTCGGCGGATGGTGCAGCGGGATCCCGTGGTCGAGGAACAGTTGCACCGTCTCATCCAGCTCCGCTGCGGTGCGGCACCCCCAGCGCAGGAAGTTGTACAACGAACTGGCGGATGCGGGATCGACGCGCGCTGCCGCGATGGCGGCCTCGGCCGCAGCGTGCGCGTCAGCCCACAGATCGCGCTCGGGTGCGAAATAAGACGAGCGCGTCGGAGCTGTCCCGGGATCGACCGGCTCATAGGGTCGTGGGCTCAGCAGAGAGGCGTGCGCACCGCCGGCATCGATCTCACCGCTCTCGACCATCGCAATGCCGATCGCTGCGGCCTCGAGGACTGTCGCCTGCTCGTCCCAGTGCAGGTCCTCGAACGGAACCCACGCGGTCCGGAGCGGGCGAGACCGACCGGCGGCCTTCCAGATCGCAACGAGCCTCGTCGCCCACCGTCCGGTGCGAACCAGTGGCGAGGACACTTCGTCGACGACGGTGCGCAGAAGCCGGAACCACACTGCGGCATGCACCCGGCCTGGGCCGAGTTCCACCCATCCCGTCGTCAGAGCCTCGGTGCTGCGCCGATCGAGGTCCGTGACCGCTGAGGGAACCGGAACGGGCGAGACCCGTTCATCCGAACCGAACCGGACCTGATCCCAGAAGATTGCATGACCAGGGAAAACAGAGCAGGGTTCGAGTCGACAACGGTGGTCGAGGCAGCTGCTCAGCACCGGATATTGGTGCAGCAGAGTCATGTTGATATCAGCAGTGGATTCGAGGCTGTCGATACATGCCGGGCATGCCCGACTGCGCGGAGTGCTCGCCCACGGCAACCATGCTTCGCTCGTGGGTGTGCGGCGTCGTCGATCCTCCCTCGCGAGGTCGGCCGGTAGCAGGATCGAGAATTGGTGGACGTAGGTGTCGAAGTCGCAGTCGGCGGGGTCGGTGCTGTCGAGCAGCCACGGTGTCCACCCCGCCAACGTCATCATCCGCACCCTCTCTACCGGGACTGCGCCGCGACCGGCCAGCTCGGCAAGTATCGGCTCCGGTGTGTAGCGGTCGAGATCCTCGACAGAACAATCGGTTTCGAGGTCTGCAAGCAGGTCAGAGGGCCTGATGTGCGGATACAGCTCGCATATCCGGGCCAACCATGACGAGAGGACCTCACCTGGCAGTGGCGGCGGGTGCAGCGGCCACGGGCGAACGTACGCATCACCGGGCATCGGTGCGAGCCGCGCGTTCATGCGAGGTGGCGTTCGAACTGGCGGCGTCGCTCCGTGGGGCCGAGGTACGGAGTGCGCGTGAGCACCGATGAGGTGATCGCTTCCTCTCCGCTGTCGACGGCGGTCACTGCTGCGGCTGT
Organism: Rhodococcus sp. IEGM 1370; assembly: GCF_033142325.1. Taxonomy (NCBI): domain Bacteria; kingdom Bacillati; phylum Actinomycetota; class Actinomycetes; order Mycobacteriales; family Nocardiaceae; genus Rhodococcus; species Rhodococcus sp. IEGM 1370. The sequence goes on from NZ_JAWLRY010000040.1 coordinate 4,632, forward strand.
GAGCAGCGTTGTCAGTTCACCGATGGTGCCCTCGGAGCGGGTGAGGAGGTAGTCGGTCATCTCCGGTGATGTCAGGTGCGAGGGTGTGCGGAGGGGGAAGCTCGTGGTGAAGCTGGCCAGCAGTGATCTGGTGTCGGCAGTGTTGGTCCAGACCGGCAAAGTCATGGGGTGGAATCGGTTCTCCAGCTGGGGATCGGTCCGGATGGCGAGGTAGGCGTCGCGGGTTCCGACAGCGACAAGAGGAATGCGTAGTTCGTTGCCCAGGAACCGCAGCACGTTCAAGAATTCGCGGCGGACGTTGTCACGGCCGGCGAGAACATTGTGGAGCTCGTCGATGATCAACATCTTCACGCCGGTGCCGCGGAGCAACATCAATGCTTGCTGTTCGAGTTCGTGGACCCGATTGCGTGGTCGGGTCGGTGTTCCCAACGCTGTGAGCAGTGCGAGGTAGAACCGGCCGGGTGACGGGTCCGGGGGCATCTGCATGCACAACACCGGTATCTGCTCGCGGTCGGACAAGCTGATCGGCGGATGAGTGCGCCGGAACTTTTCGATGATCATCGACTTGCCGTTGTTCGTCGGACCGAGCAACAGTAGGTTCGGCATACGCTGTCGGTCCGGCCACGACAGCAACGTCTCCAGATGGTCGATGACCGTACGGGCCTGCGGATACCCGATCCACCTCTCCGACCGGATCAACCGGATCCGGTCCGCGTCGTCGAGTGCGGTGAGCGGTCGAACCGACTCCCGCAGGTGCCCCAAATCCTCGCTGGACGACTCGGTGGGTTCGTCGCTGCTTCCTGTCGATGCGGTCATCGCGTCACCATTCCTCGATGTCGCTGAAGACCGGTGTTGCGGTGCCGGCGTCCGCTCGAGGCTCCACCGGCGGGTGGATCGCCGGGATCGGTGCAGACGCGGTGCCGGTGAGGTGTGTGCGGCGGGCGCGGTTGCGCCGGGCTTTGCGGGTGGCTTTCTGCGAGCGGTCGGTGACCTCGCGCATCTGCTCGATCATCGAAAACAGTGCGCTCTCATCGACGTTCGACCGACCTTGTTCGCGGAGACGGGTGATAGCAGCTCTGTGCTCCCACAGTGTCACTGCGGGATGTGACATCGTCCGGTACGGCACCTCGACATAGCCGGCACCGTCTGGTTCGAGGACCCAGATTCTGCTCAAATCTCGTGGGTCACGTCGTATCACGAACCGTCCCAAGTCCTCTCGCCGCGCAACCCACGGTTTGAGCGCGTTCGAGAAGTAGTGCACGTGATCGAGGACGAAGCCCGTGCGCGTCAGACGTCGCCGGATGACGGGAAGAAAGTCCACCAGGAACGCGGTTTCGCCGAGCACCACACGAGGGGCATGACCAACTGCGGCGACCCCGCCGGCCCACACGGCGGCCGGAGTGTTCCCGATCCCTGTGTGAACACTCGCGTGATACGAGGCTATGGCCAGGACCAGCCAGCGCTCCAACTCACGCAATGTCAACGTCGCATGCTTGTCCGAGTCGTAACTTCCTCGGTCCGCTGGGTTCGAGAAGGTGGTCCCAGGCAGCTCGTGCACCGCCGTCATCGCCGTTCCGATGATGCGTTCGACGATCCCGCCGTAGTGCGGTCGGCCCGGAGGACGGTATTCGAGTGTGATGGCGTGCTGGGCGCATCCGCGGCGCAGCGCTTCGCTTTTGAACTCGGAGGCGTTGTCGAGATACAACTGTTTCGGTTTCCCTGCCATCGGCCACTGCACCTGTTCCGCGAGCTCGCATGCCTCCAGCCATGTCTGCTTCTCGCAGCACACGCGGCCCAGGCACAACCCGACCGATATCGACGACGGCGGCTCCAGAGTGACGACGAACCCGAGTACGGAACGGCTAAGGACATCGATGGCGATCGTCAGGTAGGGGCGACCGATCGGTTGACGCTCGTACTCGTCGACGACCATCAGATCGACGACGGTGTGGTCGATCTGGACCTGATCGAGAATCCCCGCAACCGTCGGTGGATCGTCGCCGGCGGACTGACGTGGGCGGGCGGCATCGGGTCCTCCGCGTGACCTGGCCACCGATGCCGGATGGAGCGCGGCGATTCGTGCGGTGACGGTGTTTCTGGCCGGCACTGGCAGACCCGCGCGGTGACAAGTCAACGCGATACGTCGATGCAGCGCAGCGACACTCAGCTTCTGGCGGTGAAGAAAATATCGGGTGAGATGATCGCCGATCACTTCTTCGACCTCAGCCGCTACTCGGCTGCGGCCACGCCCACCCGGCGAGACCTTCGTCAGAAGATCGGTGACCGTACCTGTCCCGTCCCTGAGTTTGCCAAGCAACGCATAGACCCGACGACGCGACAACCCCAGTCGTTCGGCCGCATCATCGACCGCTGCCAAACGCACCGGATGCATCTCCAGCAAGGGAGCCAAGACAGCGAATCGGGTCTCTGCCTGCGCCCACCGCTCCCCCGACGCCGTCAGCACACCGGTCTCCACGACGTCGAGCTCCATCACAAGCCTCCCTGTCACCGAGAGCTGAACGCGCGACCGTGCACCGCACTTCCGACATCAGAATGTGAACCGTCCTGGGACTGGTGGAGACTGTGATCTCACCAGGAGAATGCAGATATGGGTGCACCAAGGAAGTTCGAT
>NZ_JAWLRY010000041.1:0-7168 GCF_033142325.1 Rhodococcus sp. IEGM 1370
CGTCGATCCTTCCCACCAAGCTGAGCTCGGCGTGTCGAACCAAGGACCGGATCAACCGTTATTCAGACAGTCCCCCGGTACTCAATGTGACATCCAGTGGCCTTTTCGGGGGTCAATGTCACATCGAGTGGACTCCAGGGGCGGAAGGGGTGGGGCGGCGATAGGTCACTTGTGGGTAATTGTCGGCATTCGTGACGCTGGCGTGCACGTTGTATACCGTGCGCACCAGGTGTTCGGTGATCACTTCGTTCGGGGTTCCCGATGCCACGATGGCACCGTTGTTCAGGACGATGATGCGGTTGCAGAACATGGCGGCGAGGTTGAGGTCGTGGAGGGCGATGTAGCTGCTCAGGGGTAGGCCTGCGACGAGGGTGAGGATGTCGAGTTGATGTTGGATGTCGAGGTGATTGGTCGGCTCGTCGAGCAGTAGTTCGGTGGGTTGTTGGGCGAGTGCGCGGGCGATCTGGACTCGTTGGCGTTCGCCGCCGGAGAGGGTGTGCCATCGTCGGGTGGCTTTCGATGCCATGGCGGTGTCGGTGAGTGCTCGTGCGATGGCGGCGTCGTCGTCGGATGCGTCGCCGCCGAGGATGCCGTGATGTGGGATGCGGCCTAAGCGGACGACGTCGCGGACGCTGATGTCGACGTCGGTGTCGGAGTGTTGGTCGACCATTGCCACGCGTCTGGCGATGCGTCGTCGACGCAGTGTTCGGAGGTTGTCTCCGTCGAGCAGCACGTCGCCGCTGTCGGGGGCGACGATGCCGGCGAGAATGCGCAGCAGTGAGGATTTGCCCGAGCCGTTGGGGCCGATCAGACCGATGGTCTCGCCGGGTTCCGGCGCGAAGCTGATCCCGTCGAGAATCGGATGCCCACCACGGGTCCACCGAAGGTCTTCGGCGTGCAGTGTCATCGGGACCTCCGTAGCCGAAAGAGAATGAGCGCGAAAGCCGGGACGCCGATGAGAGCGGTGACCACTCCGACGGGAATTTCCTGTGGTGCGAACACCGTTCGGGCGATGGTGTCGACCCAGACCATGAAGATTGCGCCGATCACCACCGTCGTCGGGAGCAGTCTTCGGTGGCGCGCGCCGACGAGGAAGCGGGCGGCATGCGGTAGTACCAGTCCTACGAATCCGATGGCTCCGGCGGCACTGACGAGGGCGGCCGTGATCAGTGCGGTGATGACCAGCAACAGAATTCGAACATATTTCACCGGAACGCCGAGCGACGCGGCCGCGTCGTGTCCGAAGGTGAAGGCATCGAGGGCCGAGGTGTTGAACAGGCACACCACCATTCCCAGCAGTGCCACACCGCCGCACAGTGCCACGTCTGTCCAGTCGGCACCGCTCAGGGAGCCGAGCAACCAGAACAGCACTCCCCTAGTTTGTTCGGCATCTGCCGAGGAGATGACGATGAACGACGTCAGAGCCGAGAACAGTTGTGTCCCGGCCACTCCCGCGAGTACGACGCGGTCGTTGCCGCCGCCCGCACCTGCGGCGAGCAGCATCACCAGGACGAACGACAACAGCGCTCCGGCGAACGCCCCGGTGGACAGCGACAGCGCGCCGCCGCCTACGCCGAGTACTGCGACGACGACGGCACCGGTGGATGCGCCCGACGAGATACCCAGCACGAACGGGTCGGCCAACGGGTTGCGCAACAGCGATTGCATGATGGCACCGCACAGCGCGAGACCTGCGCCGCAGATGGCCGCGAGCAACGTTCGTGGCAACCTCAACTGCCAGACGATACCGTCCTCGATACGGCTCACTTCGGCCGCGCCGATCCCGATGTGCCCCAATATCACTCGATACACATCGGATACCGACACACTGGCGGGACCGATCGTCACGGCCACGCCGATCGAGAGCACCAACACCACGAGGCCACCGAGCAGAAGCGGGATCAGCAATCCGCGATCGGTCCGGCTCATGGGGTGGTCGGTCCCCAGTTCTGCAGAGCCGCTGCAACTTTCTCGACCCCGTCGATCGTGCGGATCGATGGGTTGAGGTCGGCACCGTTGACGACGATGTACCGCTTGTCCTCGACGGCGGTGAGCCGACTGGTGACGGAATTCGATTCCAGGAAGGCGATCTTGCTGTCGAGAGCATCACCGGCGATGCTCCGCCGGCTCAGGTCGGCGAGAACGAGCGCGGTGGGATCGCGATCGAGGACACTCTCCCAATTGACCTGTGGCCATTCGTCGGTGGTGTCGGCGTAGATGTTCTGGGCACCGACGGATCCGGTGATGATTCCCGACGACCCACAGCATCCGGCCATGTACGGGGTATCGGTGTCGGCGAACCAGTACGCCAACGTCACACCCGAGGCGTCGACGGCTCCTGATGCTTTCGCGAAGCGATCCTGCAGCTCGCCGACCAAGCGTTCGCCGCGATCACGCACGTCGAAGATGGCTGCGAGGTCGCGAATCTCCTGGTAGACGGTCTCGATCTCGAGCGGCGTCGTACGCGCGCCGTCGGAGTTGACACTGTCGTCGGTCTTGCCGTTGCAGTCGGTGGGAGAGAGGTAGCTCGGCACACCGAGCTGCTCGAACTGGTCCCTGTCGGCTACTCCTCCGGGCCCGAGAGTGCCGCCGAACGACGCGGACACGAAGTCGGGCTCGGCGTCGAGCACCACCTCGAGCGAGGGTTTGTTGTCCGCCAACCTGGGCACCTTCGCGTTCTCGGATTCGAGGTTTGCGCGGACGGGGTCGGTCCAGGTGGCGGTGCCGACCATCCGGTCGGCGAGGCCGAGCGAAAGAAGAATTTCGGTCGAACCCTGATTCAACGACACCGCACGCTGAGGCGGGGCGTCGACGACGACGTCGCGGCCGCAATTGTCGATCGTCAGCGGATAGTTTCCGGTGGTCGGGGTGGCCGCGTCGGTTGTCGCAGTAGACGAACAACCGGCGAGAACGAGGATCGAGACAGCGCCTAGGACGGCGAGAGTGGTGCGCATCGTGAAGAGCTTCCTGCTGAGGGCTCGTGTCGCGGAGCCGCGGATGGAGGTGAATCACGACGTCCGAGCATTCGGACTTCGAGCTCTCACCCGTCACCGTTGCGCGCCAGCTCCGGAATTGCACCGGATTCCCTCGTTCGTCGCATGCTGACCCTATCGTGCGGGGGACCTCGACGGTCAGCGTGTCGCTGCGCCCACCGGCTCCTGGGCGTAGCTGCGCGGAAAGGTGGTGCGTGCCAACACGACTACGATCATCGCGGCGGCGACGAGCACCGTCGCAGCAGCCGTGACGGCCACGATGCCGCTGAGGTCGATCACCACGCCGCCCACCAGGGCTCCCGTGGCGATCGCCAACTGGAAGGCAACGACATAGATCGCCGACGCCTTGTCCGCATCGGCCGGCGCCGCTCTGACCACTGCCGATTGGATGCACACCGGGAGGGTGGTGAAGGCCAGTCCCCACAAGGCGATCGCGCCGACGGCGAACACGGCCAAGCTGCCCGGCGCTCCGATCAGGGCGCACCAGAGAACTGCAATCGCAGCGGTCACTGCGCCCAGGGCGGCGATGGTCGAGTACCGAGGCCACCGGTCGTAGGTTCTGCCGATCACCCAGATTCCGATCACTCCGAACAGTCCGTACAACATCAACATCAGAGTCAGAGTGGTGCCGGCCGACCCGATGGCACGGTCGACGATCACCGAGAAGTAGGTGTACGCGGCGAAATGACCGAGGACGGCCAGAAACGTCACTCCGCACAGAACGGCCAGGGTGCCGTCGAGCACCCGCGGTGTCTTTTTCGTCTCCGAAGCCGCCCGGGTGACCGGTAGTGCCGGGAGGACGAAATAGAGCGCCACCGCGATTGCTGCGGCGACGACACCGAGAATCGTTGCGGCCGTGCGCCATCCGAACCATTGGCCGAGGGCAGCAGTGAGCGGGTTGCCGGCAACCAGTGCCAGCGAGGTACCGGCGTACACCGTGGCGATGGCTTTGCCCTGCTTACCCGGTAGCGCAAGCGAGGCCGCAACCGGCGCGACGACAGCCCAGAAGACGCCATGCGTTGCCGCGCAGAGCATTCGGGAGATCACCAGCATCGGATATCCGACCGATACCGCCGAGAGGAGTTGCGAGAGTGCCAGTGCAGCAACGGTGATGACGACGAGACGCCGTCGGGGCCACTCGCGCACGAACCGGATCAACGGCATCGTCATCACGGCAACGCCGTATGCGTAGAAGGTCAGCAGGAGACCCACGGCGGATTCGCCGACACCGAGGTCGCCGGAGATCTCGGGGAGCAACCCCACGGGCAGTGTTTCCGCAGTGACGTAGATGAATGCGGCTGCGGCGAGCACCAGCAGTTTCGGTAGCGGCGACGACATGCTGTGTATCGTTACACACAGTCCGTACAGCGCGCTACAGTGGGCCGGTGAACACTCGGGTGACCATGGCTGACGTCGCAGCGTCCGCGGGCGTGTCCACCATGAGCGTCTCGTACACCTACAACCGACCGAGCCGGGTATCGGCGGCCACACGCGATCGGGTGTACGAGGCAGCCGCCACCCTCGGATACGCCGGTCCCAACCGCACGGCCCGGTCGCTGCGCAGTGGCAGGCACAACAGCATCGGCGTCGTCCTCGGCGAGAAGCTCACCTATGCATTCGAGGATCCCCAGGCTCGACGCTTTCTGTCCGGTATCGCCGAAGCATGTCTGGACGCCGACACCGCGCTGGTCATGCTGCCGAACCTGCACCGAGACACCGACAATGCACGCATCCGAGACGCACAGGTCGACGGGTACGTCGTGTGGACCACCGAGACGGACGACCCCCTGCTCGACGTGCTCGTCGACACCGGCAGGCCGACGTGCATCCAGGGCGGGCCCGACCATCCCGGCCTGAACTGGATCACCATCGACGACCGAGCGGCAGCCGAGACCATTGCCACCGTCGCGCTGAACGGCCGATCTCGCCCTGCCATCGTCGCTCTCCGGCCCGATACCCGACGCGAATCGACGATGGTGCGTGGCGCGGACGCGTCGGGCATCTCGATGCCGGTGACCCGAGCCCGTCTCGAAGGCTACCGAGACGCCTGTGTGCAGTTCGGACTCGACTGGTCGACGGTTCCGACACTGTTCACCACCGACAACGCCCGCGCAGAAGGCGACCGAGCCGCGCGACTGTTGTTGCAGGACAATGCCATCGACACATTGCTCGTGATGAGCGACGAACTTGCCCTCGGAGTTCTCGACGCCGCGGCCGCATCCGGAATCGACGTTCCGGAGCAACTGGCCGTCACCGGATGGGACGACTCCCCCGCCGCAGCCGACGCCGGATTGACCACCGTCGCGCAGTCGCTGTTCGATCAGGGTCGGTCGGCGGCCCGGTGGGTTCTCGGACTCAGCGACACCGTGGACGACGCGATCTGGAGCATCGAAAGACGATTGTCGACAGGACGCGCAAATGGCCGACAAACCAAGGAGAGCATGATCTAATAGCTCCATAAAAGGGGATGTTCCCTGTTTATAGCGCTGAACCAGACTCGTGGGCTAGTATCGCTCGTGGCTATCCGGCCATGAGGGGGAACAATGAGCCGAGAGCACGACGCGCCGCCCCGTCATGTCGCCGCCGTGTCCGGAACTGCATCCGGAACCGCAGCCCAGCGCGACGCGTTGACCGGACTCCCTAACCGCGACGAGATTCTTGCCCTCATCACCGCCGAGCTCGACGGACGCACCCCGGGTCGCCAGTTCAGTGTCCTGCTGGTCGACATCGACGGATTCCGAGAATTCAACGACGCCCTCGGCCCCGCGCAGGGCGACGACCTGCTGTGCATGATCGCCGATCGCCTCCTTGCCTCCACCCGCCCCGGCGACACCATCGGCCGACTCACCGGCGACGAATTCGTCGTCATCGCCCGAGGCTCCCACTCCATAGCCGCGCGCGCCCTGGCTGCCGGTTTCGCGAGCATCTTCGAGCCCGCCTTCGAGCTTGGCGACCGCCAACTCACCCTCACAGCCAGCGTCGGAGTCGCCTCCAGCACCGACACCGACATCAGCGCCACCCAACTGGTTCACAACGCCGCCGCAGCAATGCATGCCGCCAAGGCCGTCGGACGCAACGAACACCACGTCTTCACCGACGAGCTGCACCACACCAACCGCACCCGACTCGAACTCATCGAACGACTGCGCGGCATCGCCATGGTCGAGCGCGAACTGACGATGGTCTACCAACCCATCGTCGAGCTCACGACAGGAACGGTCGTCGGAGTCGAAGCACTCATCCGATGGAACCACCCCGAACTCGGCCTACTGATGCCCGACACCTTCATCCCCCTCGCCGAGGACTCCGACCTCATCGTCCCGCTGAGCATGTGGATTCTCGCCGAGGTCGCGCACACCATCGCCGACTGGCAGACCCGCAACATCCACCTCCAAGTGGGCGTCAACATCAGCCCAGCCCACTTCGCCACCGGAAGCCTCGCCACCGACGTCATCGACATCGTCGACACGTACGGCATCCAACCCGGCCGGCTCGCCCTCGAACTCTCCGAATCACAGACACTGCACGACCTCGACGCCGTCCACTACCAACTGCGCGACGTCCAACGCCACGGCGTCCTCATCGCCATCGACGACTTCGGCTCCGGCTTCTCCTCCCTCGAACGACTCGCCACCCTCCCCGTCGACACCCTCAAGATCGACAAATCGCTGACTCAACACCTCGACAGCGACAACCTGCACCGACGCCGCGCCATGACCACACTCTGCACAGCCCTCGTCGACGTCACCACCACCCTCGGCAAAGACACCGTCATCGAGGGAATCGAGACACCGGAACAACTCCAGGTCTGCACCGACATGGGCGTAACCTTCGGCCAAGGACACCTACTCGGACGCCCCATGTCCGTTGCGGCACTCGAACAATTCATCACCCGACACAGCACCCACAGCGAATCCGCATAACCCGAGGAACCGAACGTGAAGATCGACAACGAAGTCCAACGCTTCACCGACGCACCCCGAGCCCAACTCTCCACCATCAACCCCGACGGCACACCACACCTGGTACCGATCGTCTTCGCCGTCGCCCCCACCGGCGACCGCATCTACACCGCCATCGACTGGAAACCCAAAACAACCCGAAAACTCCAGCGACTCGACAACATCCGCGCCGACCCCGCCGTCAGCCTCATCGTCGACCACTACACCGACGAC
>NZ_JAWLRY010000042.1:0-5170 GCF_033142325.1 Rhodococcus sp. IEGM 1370
TTCTCCCAGCTCAGAGCAACATTCTTTCTATCTGACACGCCTCGCCTACACGCCAGCGTGAAAGCCCGAGGCTAGCAAGCCGGGAGTGGAGTCTGCGGAATGACCCGAGTAGGGGAGGGGCGGGTGGCACGTGCGTACCAGGAAGCGCATGATCGACTGGTGACTTCGTTGCCTGACACCGCTCCAGCTGCTTCTACCATGCGCCGCGTACTGCGTCGTGCCCGGGACGGAGTCTCGTTGAACGTCGACGAGGCGACGGTTCTGCTGCACGCGCGTGGAGACGATCTGGTGGATCTGATGACGTCGGCTGCGCGGGTTCGTGATGCGGGGCTCGAGTCGGCCGGGCGTCCGAAGACGGTGTCGTACTCGCGAAAGGTGTTCGTACCCATCACCCGGTTGTGCCGCGACAAGTGCCACTACTGCACGTTCGTCACGGTCCCGGGCAAGCTCAACGCTTCCGGCCACGGGATGTTCATGGATCCCGACGAGATCATCGACGTCGCCCGCAAGGGTGCCGCGCTGGGGTGCAAGGAAGCGCTGTTCACCCTCGGCGACCGGCCGGAGGAGCGGTGGCCGGAGGCCAAGGCGTGGCTCGACTCGCGCGGCTACGATTCGACGCTGGATTACGTGCGCGCCATGTCGATCAGGGTGCTCGAGGAGACAGGTTTGCTGCCGCACCTCAATCCCGGTGTGATGTCGTGGCAGGAACTGTCGCGCCTCAAGCCGGTCGCTCCGTCGATGGGGATGATGCTCGAGACCACCTCGCGTCGGTTGTTCGAGGAGAAGGGGCAGGCGCACTACGGCAGTCCGGACAAGGATCCCGAGGTTCGGCTGCGCACGCTGACCGACGCGGGACGGCTCAACATTCCGTTCACGACGGGAATTCTCGTCGGTATCGGCGAGACGCTCCGTGATCGCGCCGAGTCGATCATGGCAATTCGCAAGGTGCACAAGTCTTTCGGGCACGTGCAGGAAATCATCGTGCAGAACTTCCTGGCCAAGTCCGATACCGCTATGCGGTCGGTTCCCGACGCCGGTCTCGAGGAATTCCTGGCGACGATCGCGGTGACGCGCATGGTGGTCGGCCCGTCGATGCGAATCCAGGCTCCGCCGAACCTGGTGGCAGCGGAGGAGACCGCAGCGTTGCTGGGCGCAGGCGTCGACGATTGGGGCGGGGTCTCGCCGCTGACCCCCGATCACGTCAATCCCGAGCGGCCGTGGCCGAACCTCGACACCCTGGCGGAACTGTCGGACAAGGCGGGCTACCGCTTGGTGGAACGTGTTGCAGCGCAGCCGCAGTACGTCCTCGCCGGTGCTCCGTGGATCGATCCGCGGATCTCGGCGCACGTGCGGGCGCTGGCCGATCCCGAGACCGGCATGACGAGGGAGAACGTGAACCCGACGGGTCTGCCGTGGCAGGAGCCGGACGAGGAGTGGGTGTCCTCGGGCCGTGTCGACCTGAACACCGAGATCGACACCCAGGGGCGTAACACCGAAACGCGTTCGGATCTGGCGAATGCGTTCGGCGACTGGGATTCGATCCGCGAGCAGGTGCGCGATCTCGCCGGACTCGAACGGGTGGACCGGGACCTGGTGTCGGCGTTGACAGCTGCGGAGAAGAACCCGGCCGGGTTGTCCGACGAGCAGTACCTCGCGCTCGCGACCGCCGAGGGCCCGGGCATGGACGCCGTCGCTGCTCTCGCCGACGATCTGCGCAAGCAGGTCAACGGAGACACCGTCACCTACGTGGTGAACCGGAACATCAACTTCACCAACATCTGCTACACCGGCTGCCGGTTCTGCGCGTTCGCTCAGCGCAAGGGCGACGCCGACGCATTCACGTTGTCCACCACCGAGGTCGCCGATCGGGCGTGGGAAGCGCACGTCGTCGGGGCCACCGAGGTGTGCATGCAGGGCGGGATCGACCCCGAACTGCCGGTGACGGGATACGCCGATCTGGTTCGCGCGGTCAAGGCCAAGGTGCCGTCGATGCACGTGCATGCCTTTTCTCCGATGGAGATCGTCAACGGGGCATCGCGGGGCGGTCAGTCGATCCGTGAGTGGCTGACCGAGCTCCGGGCCGCGGGGCTGGACTCGATCCCGGGAACGGCTGCGGAAATTCTCGACGACGAGGTCCGCTGGGTACTCACCAAGGGCAAGCTGCCCGCGGCCGAGTGGATCGAAGTGATCACCACCGCGCACGAGGTCGGCCTGCGGTCGAGCTCGACGATGATGTACGGCCACGTCGACAATCCGTCGCACTGGGTCGGTCATCTGAACGTGCTCAAGAAGATCCAGGACAAGACCGGTGGGTTCACCGAGTTCGTGCCGCTGCCGTTCGTTCACCAGTCCTCGCCGCTGTATCTGGCCGGGGCCTCGCGACCAGGCCCGACCAACCGGGACAACCGCGCCGTGCATGCTCTGGCCCGCATCATGCTGCACGGCCGGATCGACAATATTCAGACCTCATGGGTGAAATTGGGAATCACGGGTACACAGGCGATGCTGAACGGGGGCGCGAACGATCTGGGCGGGACCCTGATGGAGGAGACGATCTCGCGGATGGCGGGTTCGCAGAACGGTTCGGAGAAGACCGTCGCGGAACTGCACGAGATCGCCGACGGCATCGGACGACCGGTTCGTCAGCGCACCACCACGTACGGCCCGGCTCCGGCGGTGTCCGTTGCCGGCCTGATCTGACCCTCGGGGTCACTCTCGAAATGGAGCTTGTCTGACATGGACGACCGTCGCGTCGCCGCGGTGCTGAGCAGTGCCGTCGCCATCATCCATCCCGTGCTCGACATCCTCGCGACTCGCGACCCGATAGGGCTCAAGGGCAGGACGTTCCGCGAGTCCTCCGCGGATGATTCGACCCTCGACAACGTCATCGATTTCCTGGCGAAAGCTTTCGACACCACCGACTTCCCGGGCACCGCAGGCTGGGAGAAGCTCGGCAGTGACGCTCGGTCGCAGTGGTGGGTCAATCGCATCGGAGCTCTCAACACCGTTGCCGTCGCGTTTCCCGGCGTGTTCGGCATCCTGGTCAACCGCCTGCCGATCCAGGATCTGCTCGGGTTCGCCAACCAGGCGATGGTGCTGGTCGCCGTGGCCCGCGAATCAGGGGTGACCGACCGCGAGACGCATGTGGCGCTACTCGGCTCGGTGTTGTGCAAGCGCGACCTGACGTCCCTGGCCGACAGTGCTCCGGCGAAGAAGGAAGAGTCCCCCAAGTCGGGTCCGTTCGCGCTGCTGCGCGGCATGTGGCAGATCGCCAACGTACTGCGCGACGTCGCAGGCGAGTTGGAGAAGCGTCCGCATCCTCGCGGCATCTACCGCGTGCTCGGTGCCATCCCGGTCGTCGGTGGCGTCGCCGGCTACTTCGGCGAGCGCGGCGCGCTCTCGCGCGCCGCCAAGCAGGGCCGCAAGTGGCTCGCGGCCCACAAGAAAGCCTCGAACCTCGGGGCCGACTCGCCCGCGAAGCAGCTACGGCGATAGCCGATCGAGCCAGGTGAGGTCACCCTGGTCGGTTTGCTCCAGGTTCGGACCGCGATACTAGGATGCTCAGGGCGCGCGAGCGCCCACGATCGATACAGGAGGGGAGAGCAGCAGTGACCTACTCGATTGCAGAACCGTGCGTAGATGTACTGGACAAAGCGTGCATCGAAGAGTGCCCGGTGGATTGCATCTACGAGGGTAACCGAATGCTGTACATCCACCCCGACGAATGCGTCGACTGCGGAGCCTGCGAGCCCGTGTGCCCCGTCGAGGCCATTTTCTACGAGGACGACGTGCCCGAGCAGTGGAGCGCATACGTCGGTGCCAACGTCGACTTCTTCGACGACCTGGGATCTCCGGGCGGCGCTGCGAAACTCGGCAAGACCGACTACGACCCGCCGTTCATCAAGGCTCTGCCTCCCATGGGCGAGAACTGACGCCTTGGCACGCAGAGCGGTGGCAGCGGCGCTGCCCGATTTTCCATGGGACTCGTTGACCGCTGCCAAGGACAAGGCGTCGGCGCACCCGGGCGGCATCGTCAACCTGTCGGTGGGGACACCGGTGGATCCGGTTGCGCAGGTGATCCGTACGGCCTTGAATTCCGTTGCGGGCGAGCCCGGTTACCCCACCACGGTCGGGACCGTCGCGCTGCGTGAGGCCGCGGTGGCCGCGCTCGAGCGTCGGTACTCGATCACCGGTCTCTCGCCCGACGCGGTGCTCCCGGCCATCGGCACCAAGGAAATGATCGCCTGGCTGCCGACGCTACTCGGCCTGGGAACCGACGACCTGGTTGTCATCCCCGAATTGGCCTACCCCACTTACGAAGTGGGGGCCCTGCTGGCGGGCGCGCGAATTCTGCGAGCCGACGGGTTGTCGCGTCTTGGCCCCGAGCGGGCGTCGCTGATCTTCGTCAACTCACCGTCCAACCCGTCCGGCAAGGTGCTCGGAGTCGAGCATCTCCGCAAAGTCGTCGACTGGGCCCGCGAGCGTGACGCCATCGTCGTCTCCGACGAGTGCTACTTGGGTCTGACCTGGGAAGCCGAAGCGGTCTCTGTGCTGGATCCGCGCGTGTGCGACGGCGATCACGCCAATCTGCTTGCGGTGCACTCGCTTTCGAAGACCTCGAACCTGGCCAGCTACCGCGCCGGCTTCGTCACCGGCGACGCATCCCTGGTTGCCGAGCTGCTCGAGGTACGCAAGCACGCCGGCATGATGGTGCCGCTGCCGATCCAGGCCGCCATGACCGCCGCACTCGCCGACGACGAGCACGAGAGCATTCAGCGCGAGCGGTACCGATCACGCAGGACTGTATTGAAGGAAGCCGTCGAAGCAGCCGGATTCACCGTCGACCACTCCGAGGCCGGGCTGTACCTGTGGGCTACGCGAGGCGAACCGTGCCGCGACACCGTCGACTGGCTCGCCGAACGCGGCATCCTCGCTGCCCCGGGAGAGTTCTACGGACCGAACGGTGGACAGCACGTGCGCATCGCACTCACGGCCACGGACGAACGCATCGAGGCTGCGGCGGCTCGCCTGCGCGGGTAGTCGGGTTTCTCTGGTGCGCTGAGTGTCCAGTATTCGACTTCGCGAGCGGGATTCGGGCTGTTTCGATTTCGAGGTGGCCGTCGTTGGGCTGGGTGTGCGCGTAGGAACTATCGGGGTCGCGGGCGTGCCC
>NZ_JAWLRY010000043.1:0-4582 GCF_033142325.1 Rhodococcus sp. IEGM 1370
CATCGTCGATCCTTCCCACCAAGCTGAGCTCGGCGTGTCGAACCAAGGACCGGATCAACCGTTATTCAGACAGTCCCACATCGAGTGCACTGGGGGCTGCGGGTGCACTCGGGAATTGGTGCACTCGGGTGTGGATGTGCGACTACAGGTTGGGGAGTTTGACTACCTGTCCGGCGTAGGACAGTCCGGCACCGAAGGCGAGTAGCAGTGCTGTATCTCCTGCTTTTGTTTTGCCGGTGCGCAGGAGTTCTTCCATGGCCAGGGGGATCGAGGCTGCCGAGGTGTTGCCGGTTTCGGCGATGTCGTTGGCGACCGGGGTGCCGTCGGCGAGGTTCAGGCTTTTGGCCAGCAGTTCGGTGATGCGGCTGTTGGCCTGGTGGGGGATGAAGGCGTGCAGTTCGTCGGTTTTGATGCCGGCGACGTCGAGGACTCGCTGCGCGGCCTTGCCCATTTCGAATGCGGCCCAGCGGAAGACGGAGATTCCGTTCATCCGGATCCAGGGGCGCTCGAGGCCCTCTTCGGTGATGTAGTCGTACCAGTCGGTTGTCTGGACGATGGCGTCGGATTGCGAGCCGTCGGAGCCCCAGACGGCGGGCCCGATCTCGGTTTCGTCGCTCTGTCCGACCACCACGGCACCGGCGCCGTCGGCGAAGATGAAGCGGGTGGTGCGGTCGTAGGGGTCGGTGGTGACGCTGAGCTGTTCTGCACCGATGACGAGCACGTACTTGGAGGTTCCGGCCTTGACCAGGTCCGATGCGACGGCGAGGGAGTAGCAGAAGCCTGCGCAGCCGGCGCAGATGTCGAATGCGGCCGGTCCCTTGGTGCCGAGTCCGTGCGCTACTTTCGCCGCTGCTTGGGGTGTCAGTTCGAGATGCGTCGAGGTGGCGACGATGACGGTATCGACTTGGTCGGCCGTGATTCCGCTGGCCTCGAGAGCCTTGCGGCCTGCCGCGATGGACATCTCGACGACGTTTTCCTTGGGATCGGCGAAGCGCCGGTTCTTGATTCCCGAACGCGTCTGGATCCACTCGTCGCTCGAGTCGATGAATTCGCAGATCTCGTCGTTGGTCACGACTCGCTCGGGGCGGTGAACGCCGAGTCCGAGTAGTTTCGACTGTCGTCCCTGCGTCGTGCTGATCGCACCCATCTTCAATTTCCTCTCGTGCTACCGCGCCATCGCCGAGCTTCGGCTCGGGTCTTGGGCTGCGGGCTCGGTGACACACGTTACGTGCGTCGCCGCGAGGGGTTCACACCAGTTCGGTGATGAGGGCCGCGACCTCGGCGGGCTTGTCGATCATGGCGTGGTGGTGGGCGGGTATCACGACGGTGAAGTCGGCACGCAGATACGCGGCGAGCTTGCGTTGAGTTCTGATCCATCTCTTGCCCCACGGGGAGGGTCGTCCGGTGTGTGCGGCCGCCACGATGACGGGCACGACGAGTCGGAACTGTTTGCGAATGTGGTTCAGTTCGACGGCGAGATCCGGGTAGACGACGTCTTCGGTCAGCGCGGCGGCGAGGTAGGTGGGTCGGCGATAGATGTCGTCGACCCAGTCGAATGTCTCCTGAGGTGTGCCGTCGGGCGGCGTCGCCTGATTGAGGACGCGGCGCACGCGCGGTCCGAACAGCTTCTGGACGCCGGTCTTGCTGAGCACGGTTGCGATCAGGTGTGCGGTCTGGATGCGCACGGCCGCCGGGATGAAGCGGCGGGGGTCGGATTCTGCGCTGGAATCGAGCAAAAGAATCCCGCGGATGCGCGACGGGTACAGCCGGGCGACGGCTTCTGCGTAGAAGCCGGCAATCGAATGACCCGCGACGACGGCCGGTTCGGTGACTCCGAGTGCGTCGAGGACGCCGACGATCCTGTCTGCCTCCCCGCGGACGGTGGGGGTGGCTCCGGCCGGAAGTGGATCGCTGAGTCCGAACCCGGGGCGGTCGAGAACGACCATGTGATGGTGTGCGCTCAGGATGTCGACGGTGTCGTTCCAGTCGAACCAATTGCTGCCGAGGCCCCCGCAGAGGACGACCGTGGGGCCCGTACCGCGGACGAACAGATGTAGACGTTGTCCGTCCACCTCGACGTACTGACCGGGAGGATGTTTCACGGGAAACAACGCACTGCGTTCGACTCGATCCCCGCTGTCCATGTCTGGTTCCCCACGATGCTTTGCCGACCTGTCGTCTGTTTCACGCTCCAGTTTCCATCATCTTGCCGGTTTTGCACACCTGCCCTCGCGGACCGGTCGCGCAGGAAGGTCATTGACGCGGCTTGGCCAGCGGAAATGCGAGCGTCTCGCGAATGCTGCCACCGGTGATGAGCATGACGACCCGGTCGACGCCCATGCCGAGACCACCGGTCGGCGGCATTCCGTGCTCGAGCGCCTGCAGGAAGTCCTCGTCCAAGCTCATGGCCTCCTCGTCGCCGCCGGCCGCCAGCAGCGACTGTTCGGTGAGGCGCTGCCGTTGATCGACCGGGTCGGTCAATTCGCTGTACGCGGTCCCCAACTCGACACCCCACGCCACGAGATCCCACTTCTCCGCAACTCCCGGGATGCTTCGATGCGGCCTCGTCAACGGCGACATCGACGTCGGGAAGTCCTTGTAGAAGGTGGGGAATTCGGTGTAGTCCTCGACGAGATGCTCGTACATTCCCTGTGCGACGGCTCCTGCATCCCAGGTCTTCTCGTACGGAATGTCGTTCTCGTCGCACAGTCGTTGCAGTTCGTCGAGGGGAGTCGACGGTTCGACGGGTACGCCCAACTTCTCGGCGACGGCACCGTGTAGCGTCTTGACGGGCCACTCACCGGAGATGTCGATCTCGATCATCTCCCCGTTCGGACCGTCCGGGCGCAGGATGATCTCGCGTCCGTGCGCCGCGACGGCAGCCCGCTGAATCAGCTCGCGGCACAGCACCATTGCGCGTTCGTAGTCGCTGTGGGCCTCGTACGCTTCGAGGATCGTGAACTCGGGATTGTGTTTGAAGTCCGCTCCTTCGTTGCGGAACACCCGCCCTATCTCGAACACCTTCTCCATGCCTCCGACGCACAGGCGCTTGAGATACAGCTCAGGGGCGATGCGCAGGTAGAGATCGAGGTTGTAGGCATTGATGTGGGTGACGAACGGCGCGGCGTTCGCGCCACCGTGCACCTGCTGCAGAATCGGGGTCTCGACTTCCATGTACCCGCGCTCTCCGAGCGAATCACGCAGGGATTTCACCACATTCGAGCGCGCGATCAGCAGAGCACGAGCATCCCGATTGATCGCCAGGTCCACATACCGTTGCCGCACCCGCGCTTCCGGGTCGGTGAGACCGCGATACTTGTCCGGCAGCGGATGCAGGCACTTTGCGTTCATTCGCCAGTCGGTCGCGAGCAGCGAGAGCTCGCCACGCCTGCTGTACCCGATGGCACCGCTGACCTCGATGAGGTCACCCAGGTCGAAGTCGGCATCGAATTCCTCGATTCTGTCGCCGACGCGTTCGCGGTCGAACAGCACCTGAATGTCTGCCGACCAGTCCCGAATGACGGCGAAGGACACGCTGCCGTAGTCACGGATACGCAGAATGCGTCCGGCGATTCGCACCGTCGTGCCCTGCGGCGACGCCACAGCAGCCTCGACGGTGTGGGTCGGGGGATAGGCGACGGGATAGCCCTCGGTGCCCTCGCGTTCGAGGCGATCGAGCTTCGACATGCGCACGCGCACCTGGTCGGGACGCTTGCGGCCCGGCGTCGGCTCGTCCGGAACGCTGTCCGGGCCACTGCCGTCGGGATGAATGTCGTCGGCGTCGGCCAGAGCGGCGGGGACCGCAACGTGGGAACCGGTGTGCTTCGAGGCGCGTCGGAAGGTCGGGAGAGTCAGAAAGCCTTCGGCGATGGCCGACGCGACGCCGACCTTGGGCAACACTCGATTGTCGGCGAAGCACAGATAGCGCGGCTCCCATTCCGGAAGGTACTTCACGTTCGAGCGATACAGCGCCTCGAGCTGCCACCACCGGGAGAAGAACACCAGCACGCTGCGCCAGATGCGCAGCACCGGTCCGGCACCGATCCGGCTGCCCTCCTCGAACGCCGCGCGGAACACGGCGAAGTTCAGCGAAATCTTGCCGACACCGAAATGATCTGCGCTGGTGGCGAGCTCGGTCACCATCAACTCGATCACCCCGTTGGGCGACGCCGGATCCCGCCGCATCAGATCCAGCGACGCACCGGTACGACCCCACGGCACCAGCGAGAGAACGCCGATCACCTTCTCACCCTGAACCGCCTGCACGAGAAGACAATCGCCGTCGAGCGGGTCACCCAGCCGACCCAACGCCATCGAAAAGCCGCGCTCGGTCTCGGTATCGCGCCACGCATCCGCGCAGGCAATGATCTCCGACATCTCCTCCGACGAAATATCCCGATGACGACGCACGGTGACCACGACACCCGCTTTGCGAGCCCGGTTGACCGCCTGACGCACGGGGCGCATCTCGCGTCCATTGAGGTTGAAATCTTTGGTTTTGAGGATTGAATCACCCTAGGTTCTGTGCCGCCTCCAGTTGGGGCTGATCCTCGGTGGTGAGGTCAGCGTAGTGGAGTGTTTC
>NZ_JAWLRY010000044.1:0-4426 GCF_033142325.1 Rhodococcus sp. IEGM 1370
CGAAACGCTCCACTACTCTGGCCTCGGCACCGAGGATCAGCCCCAACTGGAGGCGGCACAAAACCTAGGGTGATTCAGCCACACCGTCCGAGTGCCAGCACATCTTGTGGGTAGATATCGACCGCACTCGCAAAGATGGCAGCAAGGTGGCCATCAACGACGCGCTACTTGCCAAGCTGACGGAACACGGGTGTTTGGTCGTCGCTTCTCCCACACGGGGCAATCAGCACATCTACTTCCTGATCGAGGAAGCGATGGACCCTGAGGAATGGCTTCGGATGAACACTCTCCTGATGCGAGCGGTCGGGGGTGACTCGAAGCAGAGCATGGTCAGTTGGCTACGTCTCCCGTGGGTAGCTTCGTTCAAGGACAAGCATATTGGGCACGACGGAGAGCCGCGAACACCTTCTGTCTCGAAGTTCGACGATCGACGGTGGTCCTTGGCCGACTTCGAGTCCTTGCTCGTCGCGGAGGGTTTCTCGCCGTCGCGACTGCGCGTGTCGAACGGGGTAGCTGTGGAACGCGTTACAGAGCCGGTGAAGCCGGGAAGGGGGGTGGTCAAGGGCGAACTTCGCAAGGCGTTCGCTAACGACGATCGATCGGAGGCCGTCTTCGCTGTCGTCAAGGAGGGGATCAAGGCGAAGCTGAGTATCGACCAGGTTGCGGGCATTCTCTTGTATCACTCGCAGGGGGAGGACATCAGAGAAAAGCGTGACGGCTTGCGCTTGATTGCCGACATCGAGCGCATATGGCCCAAAGCTAAGGCAGAACTCGCGGTCGACAAGAAGCCCCACCGTGTCACTCGTGACGTTGCTCAAAAGACCTCCTGGACGCTCGGGCAGTTGTTGACCGAGAAGTTCCCGGCGTTGAGATTCGTCGCTGACAAGCTCGTGACTGAGGGACTGGCGCTGGTCGTCGCGTCGCCGAAGACGGGTAAGTCCTTCTGGCTTCTCGACCTCGCTCTGTCCGTCATTCAGGGTGCCCCCGCGTTCGGGTCTATTGCGACCACACCGGGCGAAGTTCTCTACCTGAACCTCGAAGGTGGCGGTGGCCGAAGCCTGCAATCGAGGGTGAAGGTTCTCGTCGACAGCGGGGAGTTGCAGCCTAAGTACGAGCTTCACTTCGAGACGGAGTGGGAGACCATGTCAGATGGCGGTATCGAGGCCCTGGACGATTGGCTCACCGATCACCCTGCTTGCACGCTGGTCGTGATCGACACGCTGGCTGCGTTCAAAGGCGCGCCGACGACCAGAAATCAGGACCAGTTCGCAGCCGACTACGCCCCGGCGAAGTTGTTGTCGGACCTTGCCCACAAGCGCAGGTGCGCCATCGCGATTGCACACCACGACCGCAAGGCGGAGTCCACCGACTTCGTGGATTCGATCTCGGGAACCAAGGGTCTGACCGCCGCTGCCGATGTGTTGATCATCCTTCGTCGCAACCGCAACAAGCCCGAGGGAAAGATGCTTCTTGTCGCTCGTGAGATGGAGGGCAACGAATGGGACGTCGTCTTCGAGGGCGGGCGCTGGAGGATTGTCGACGCGGCCGAACTCATCGAGCGCAGCGACTCCACACGTAGCCGGGTGCTGAAGGCTTTGGGTGCCGACGAGATGACCGCCAAGGAAATTTGCGACGCGCTTGGTGATGTCGCGCTCGGCACAGTCAAGACGACCTTGACCCGGTTGAAACACGATGGGCGAGTTGCCCACGACCGGAATACCTTGTCTTACTCGCGCGTGTAGGCGTGTACGACGCGCCCGGACGCATAATGCCTGGGCGCGTCGTGCGAACCCCGTGTATCGCCGTAACGGTGTAACTGTAACCAGCTATCCATATTTCGATATTACAAAGTTCCTACATAATTACAGTTACACGAATACAGGCACACATCGCGACGCGCACGTGCGAGTAAGAAACTCGATAACTTGGGCACGGTGTGGAAATTGTGAAAGTAATTGCGCTGCAATTCATCTACCGTCGCGCCCACGTGCGAGTAGGTCGAACTAGCGCTTCGGGGATTTTGCCAATATCGATTATGATTCAACAATGCAACCCGGAAAGGAAAAGCCAATGATCGTTCGCGCCATTCACACTCGGATCGATTCCGATGGCAACGAGATCTTCGAGCACGAGGGGACCGAGTTTTTACTCGATCCGGCGGGGGCCTGCCCAGACTGCAGCACACCCGCTATTGACGTCAGTCCGACGGGGAAACTGCATCAACTCATCCACGACGAGCCCTGCCCGCGAATCCCTTTGATTCTTCTACGCATGGAAAGGAACAAGAAGATCAACGAACCGCACTGACGGGCCACCGCCGTACTACGTACCAGCGGGGAAAGATTTACCAGGTATCAACCGACAGAAAGAAATGACATGGGAAATATCGACACCACCGACCTGTTCCTGACGATCAAGACTGCCAGCGAACTGCACGACATGAAGGCGCAGACCGTGCAGGCCAAGCTCAACGACGGGGTGATCACGCAGAAGGGAGCCGAGGAGCAGTTCGCGCACCTCGAAGCCACGTACGGGTGGAACGACACCCTCGCCGAGGTACGCAACACCGTCGAGACCGAGCTGACCGATGCGCAAGAGAACATCGCCAAGCAGCGCGCCAAGCTGACTGCACCGACCGGGTCGACCGCGGATCAACAGCTCGCAGAGACGCGTGTTGCTCGGGTGTGGCCCCGTGTTCAGTCCGAGCTCGAAAGTGCCAACGGGGCGGCACGTCTCGATATCGCGCTCAAGGCTGTCCAGTCCGCAGACGATTCGATCAAGCCCATTCTCGTGCAGGAACTCGTGCCGTATCTGCTCGCCAAGGGAATCCACCAAGACGGCGTCGATCAGTTGTTCCTCCGTCCGTTGTTCCCTCGGTTCGCCAAGGCACTCGACGACCTGCGCGACGACACTAAGGCGGCTGTCCAAGTGCGTCACAACCTGAACATCGCCGAGTCCCGTACCAAGGCGGGGATGAAGTACAACCGAGGACTTGCGCAGCACTGGGTCGAACCAGTCAACGCGTAGCCGCCCAGCCCGTCGCCTGTCTTGAGGATGACGGGCTGAGTGGTAGACGCGCCAGCTTCTGATTGCAGATCAGATCGACGGTGACCCAGCCCACGCCAGAATGTGTGTGCACAGACCATGTACAGGCGACACGCCGACTGCGAGACACGCCGTCCCCGGGTTACTCACAAGCGTGTAATTCAGTCCACAAGCACTGACGTGCTGTTCAGCAGGTGTGGGTATCGATGCTCCACAGCTTGTCAACATGCGAGCCACAACTTCATCCACAGCCTCGCACCAGTTGTCCACAGGTTATCCACAGGCTGTGTTGTGACTGTCGAGGGGTACGCCCATGCTGGTCGAACACGACGAGCGAGGTGAGCGCGATGCAGTGGACGGACCTACCCGATCGAAGCGCGCGGTTCAACGATCTGATGCGCCAGACGTACCAACTCCTGGACGATGCGGCGAAGCTATGCGCAAACGCACCCGTGACGGAATCCGAGGCGAAAGAACTGGACTGGATCGCGATTCACCTGTGCGACCTTGAGCGACTCGTGGGCGAAGAAACCGTTCGAGGATCGAATGCCGTTGCGCCGGAGGGGCGGTGCACTGGTGCCTGAGAGACGGCGTGACGATCTGAACGTGCGCCGCGTGATGACATACACCGCGAAAAGCGCACAGACGCACTGAAAGCCAAAAAAGCCCCACACCGGTGCATGTACGGGTGGGGCTTCCTTGTGCCTGTTTACAGATCGACGGTCGGGTCGAGCATTAGGGCCAGGGTCGAGCAGTACGCCGCGGACAGCAGATCGTGCGCAGCGATGAAGTCTCGGGCGCTAGCCGCAAGCTCAGCGGCCGCTTCGGTCGTCTCAGCGATCAGGGCGAGGTCGTTGCAATCGGTGGTGTGGCGATACCCGATCAGGTCCGCGACGTAGGCGGTTGCGTCAGGTAGGGCGATCGCAGCGTGTGGCATACCTCGATTCTAAGAGACTTTGGAACTGAGTCTGTGAGCATATTTGGTGTGGTGCAACAGTTTTCAAGTCACGGGGAGGGCGAGGGGACGTCGGGTGGATACTTATACACGCTTCCCAATCCCGCTCCAATCATCGCGAGGAGGAATACCGCGAGCGGAACTAGTACGAACCAGAACCACCGGTGATCGAACGCGTACGAGACGCCGAAGTAGAGCAGGGCCATCGTGATTGCGCCAAAGAAGATGACCAAGAAGACGGACATCTTGTCTACGGTTCGCTCAGCAATACGCTTGCGTCGATTCGTGTACCCAGTGACCTCGGCCTTGATCAACTCTTCCATCTGGTCGGTCGAGGAAGCGGGGAGCTTAGCCTCGGGCTTTCACGCTGGCGTGTAGGCGAGGCGTGTCAGATAGAAAGAATGTTGCTCTGAGCTGGGAGAATTC
>NZ_JAWLRY010000045.1:0-3900 GCF_033142325.1 Rhodococcus sp. IEGM 1370
ATCGTCGATCCTTCCCACCAAGCTGAGCTCGGCGTGTCGAACCAAGGACCGGATCAACCGTTATTCAGACAGTCCCATCGTTAACGGTCTCGGGGTCGGGTGGGCGTTGAAGTTTCGGATCGGTTTGGTGGTGGTTCCGGCGTGCAGTGAGAGTTTTGTGGGGCCGTCGAGAACTCGGAAATGGTGATCCTCGACGACCACGGTGAGGATGGTTCCGGCGTGTGTGCGGCCGACGGGCAATCTCTGGCCGTCGACCATGACGACACCGTCTATCGGCACTTTCCGGTGCACGCGTTGGGGGCCCGAGGGCGGCGGGAGGAGCGTCGTTGCTCGACGCACGCGGGTCAGTTGGCGGTTATCGTTGCTGATCAACGGATTCGGCAAGGTCTTGATCACATGGTTACCGGCGATGGCGTGGATGAGACCGCCCTCGATTCTGAGGGTGATGCGGGTTCCGGCGGTGTCCGGACCCAATGCGAGCTGATGGCCGAGCAGGGTGATCAGTCCATCGCGGGTGGCGGTGCGATCGACCTCGATCGGTGCCGCAGTGCGCAAGCGGGCACTCGGATCGAACGCGGGCAGTGCCGGCGCAGTCTGCCCTGCACGTGCGCCGCGCATGGTCAACCGGTCGAGGTCGGCGCTCGTCAGCTGGGAGGCACACCGTGGGGCGTGTCAGATGGTTTGTGTAAGAACGGACTGACACGGATGGAGCATCATCGTGACCATGACTGTGGACGGCAATCATGCAGATGACACGAACGATCGGGCTGAGCTCAGCGCCTTCGACGCCTTGAAGGCCTCGGGTGCCCTCGACGAGGTGATGGCCAAGATCGACACGGGCCAGCTGCAGATCACCGGGCAGGGCGGGTTCCTGCAGGAGATGGTCAAGGCGGTTCTCGAGCGCGGACTGCAGACCGAACTCACCGAGCACCTCGGATACGACAAGGGCGACCTTGCCGGCCGTCTACTTCCCAACGCTCGCAACGGTTTCAGCAGCAAGACCGTGTCGAGCGAAGTCGGCGATGTGCCGTTGGCAATCCCCCGCGACCGCGACGGCACGTTCGTTCCAACCCTGGTCCCGCGTGGTGCGCGCAGGATCGGTGGGCTCGATGACATGATCGTCGCGCTCTACGCCGGCGGCATGACAGTGCGCGACATCGAGCATCATCTTGCCTCGACCATCGGTACCGAAATTTCCCGCGAGACCATTTCCAAGATTACCGACTCGGTCCTCGAGGAAGTCCTCGAATGGCAGCGCCGGCCACTCGATCCGATCTATCCGATCCTCTATCTCGATGCGATCGTGGTCAAAATCAGGTCCGGTCAGCAGGTCACCAACAGGGCTGCGCACATCGCCGTCGGTGTCGACCTCGACGGCATCAAACACGTGTTGGGGATCTGGGTTCAAGAACACGAAGGGGCGAAGTTCTGGGCCGGGATCTGCGCTGAGCTGGCAAATCGTGGCGTCAGAGACGTCCTGATCGCCTGCACGGACGGCCTCACTGGATTCGGCGACGCCATCGAAGCGACGTGGCCGCACACCGTCGTGCAGACGTGCACCGTCCACCTGATCCGCGCGTCGATGCGGTTCGTGGCCTACGGCGACCGCAAAGCGGTGGCGTCGTCGCTCCGGTCGATCTACACCGCACCCACCGTCGATGCGGCCCAAGCTGCACTCGACGACTTCAAATCCTCGCAGTGGGGTGTCAAGTATCCGACAGCGGTGCGGACGTGGGAGAGCGCGTGGGAGCGGTTCATCCCGTTCCTGGCTTTCCCACCGGCGCTCCGGAAGATCATCTACACCACCAATGCCATCGAATCGCTCAACTATCAACTTCGCAAGATCATCAAAAACCGCGGACACTTCCCCAATGATCAAGCGGCAGTGAAGCTTCTGTGGCTCGCGATCTGCAGCATCGAGGACAAGCGCGCCCGGGAGAGAGACCGCCTGAGCAAAGATCGACTCGCACCCCGCACCGGCAGGGAGGTCAACAGACTGATCGAAGGATCTCTGACGACCGGTTGGAAACAAGCGCTCGGCGCGCTCGTGATCAACTATCCGGACAGACTCGACCCTTATCTCACCTGAAAGCAAATTCGCTCACAGATAACTTGACAAGCTCCAACCGTGGTGACCACCAAACCGTCGATCACGGCGTGGATGCTGGCGAGGTCGGCCCACAGGGTTACCATGCGTCCGGCGAACCCCTTCCCGATCCACACTTGCTGTGCACCGACCAGATCGACGACGCCCGCCGCCGGTATGCGTAGGTCGATCTCGTAACCGCCGGCCATCCCTGATCGCGCCGAATATGGTTGTACGACAACAGACGCGGCAGACGCGGCAGGGGCGGCCGGCGTCGCACTTCGATACCGTCTGGGTCCCCGCAGAATACCACTTCGCGCTCCGTGACGGCCGCGGAGTCGGATTCACCTACATCGAGGGTGACATCGTCCGCGGAACCTCACGTCTGTGACCACCCGCCCCCGTGCCTGACCGCACCGGGGTACCCGCCCCACCGCACCGACTGGAAGGAACGCCCCTCGTCTACGACCGATCTCGACGAGCGCCCGTGGACCCGGCCGTGGGTTCCCATTCCGGGCACCGCGACGAAGTCCTCGACAGGCGGAAGCTGGCATCAACGACGGGCCGGCGTTGGCGAGCGCGGATCTCGGTTTGGCGATCGGCGCGGGCACCGATGTCGCCATCGGTCCGGGGACATCATAGTCGTCCGCGACGACCTCGGCGATGTGGTCGATTCGTTGGGGCTGGCCAAGGCCATACTGGCGACCATCAAGGGAAACATGGTGTGGGCGTTCGGGTACAACATCGCTGCCATCCGCATAGCGGCCGCAGGTCTGCTCAACCCGCTCCTCGCGGGCGCTGCCATGGCGTTCTCGTCGTTCTTCGTCGTATCGAACAGCCTCCGGCTGCGTCGGTACCCCGCTACATCCTGACGACCCGGGAGGGATACCTCGGCGAACAGTGAACTGGTGTCGCCGCGTCAGCGAACGTGAAGTGATCGCGCTGTGCGTGGCCGCGCCGCACGACCGGCCCGGCCACGCACTCCTGCGCAGCACGCCCGGTCAGCCACCGGGCGGATTCGTACCGACGTCATCGCCGCGGTACCTACAGTCAGTCGCATCCGCGGGTGCCGAAGTTCCCGCGTCGATCCGGGAACTTTCTCCGCCCGCGGTGCGACTGGTGGTCGACCGGTCATGAGCTGCGCCGACACAGGACGCGGCCGACGGATGCGGCCGATACCGCAGTTCACGGGAGGGTTCGAAGTGCACGACGATCTTCGCCACTATCGGCCCATGTTCGAGGCCATCGAACGACGAGTGCTGGCGACGGTAGAGATGGCTGCCCACGAGCGCCTGCGTGCGGCTACAGTGATCGCCGTAGCAGGGCTGGGTCTGTGCCTGGGCCAGTCGGGCGAGGCAACGGGCTGGGCAACATTGCTCAACAATGCAGCGGCGCAGGCGGAATCGACCAGCATCGTCGCTGTCATTGCCGCCCATGCCGGTGTGATCTTCTGTCTGATCTGCTCAGCCGCCGCACTCCATACCCGAATGATCCATCTGATCGTTCTCGCCGCCGCAGGATGCGCCAGCACTTCGGTCCTGGCGATGTTGTCCATCTGGACACGCCAGTCCGCTCACGACAGTTCAACTCTCGCCGGCCCCGGCCCTGGCGCGCTGATCGGGCTGCTCACCGCCGTGGTTCTCACCGGGCTGTGGACACGACTGGCCCTTCGCCCGGAGCGTCGCGTCTTCACGTACTGATCGAGCCACCATTCCGCCGAACCGACAGAAGGATCGATCCCGTTCGGCGGCTTCCCTTGGGGCCGCATCGCATTCGGTCAATCCGACGGGCCGCTGCTGCCTCTGGCTGCGGTG
>NZ_JAWLRY010000046.1:0-3654 GCF_033142325.1 Rhodococcus sp. IEGM 1370
GTCGAATTCTCCCAGCTCAGAGCAACATTCTTTCTATCTGACACGCCTCGCCTACACGCCAGCGTGAAAGCCCGAGGTTAGTCCGATTATCCAGAAAGCCACGCCGTCAACGCCCGACGGCTGTCGACCTGCCCTACGATTGTTCTGATTCGCCCGGTTTTGTTGCTGCACTTGCCCGGCCCACCGAATTCGTCGGATCTCAAGGCGAGCGACGGGTACGCGAAGCCCGTTGGCTAACCCGACTGGATGGTCCACTCGGCCGAGTGTGGGGCCGGCCATTCTTCGACAAGCAGTTCCGCGAGCGCTTCACTCCTCGTATCGATCGAATCTTCGTCGAAGGAGGCGGGGTGGTCGGTGACGAGTCGGTTGTTTAACCGCAGAACGCTGTGGTCCGCCAACGCTTCCCGCTTATCTGTCCAAGGGTTGTTGCTGTTGGATGCGTTTAGTGGCCCCGTGATGAGGGTCAGATTCCCCAGTCTGTGTAGGTGAGTCCCTCGACGGGCCACTGCGTCATCCGCCGACCCCTCGGGCAGCGGCCATGTGGTTTCCCACGACTGAGGAATTACGTGTTCGATGGTGAGCTTCTGTTGCAAGGTAATGCTTTCCGTCTTCGTCGTTCGCATTCGCGCCTCGATAGCTTCCAGAAGCATCCGCACCCGAATTTGGGTCATCGCTCCGTAGATCGGCTGGGTGAGTAGATGGGTCCGGAACGTGGCATCGTCAGGCCACCAAGTCTGGGAATCCGAAGCATACGATCTCAATTGTTCGATCATGGCCTCAGCGGGATTCGAGGCTGATGCCATTTTTTGTAGCAGTTCAACCATTACCTTGTTGTACGGCTTCGTCGTCAACCTGAGCACCATACGGCGTACCAACCACGATTCGAGCGCTCGCAGTGCCGCCACCAGCTGCTGTCGGTCAATCACACTGTCTGCGTGGTAACGCCACAGTCTTAGTGCTACCGGGTAGACAACGCCGGCATCCAAGGCTTCCCGGCGGTTGAAGAACAACCACTCGCGACTACCGGCTGGTAGGTCGTGGAATGACTGGTAAGTGCCGGCGTCGGCAACAAATCGAAAAATCAACTCGCTTGTCGCCACGGGCGTCTGGACGGTCTGATTTGCGATCTTCAAGAATTCGACGTAGAGCCCGGTGGCCGATACCTCGGCGTTTGCCTGCTCTGTTAGCCAATGCATCAGAAACAATTCTGCCCGTGGGCGACGGTAACGGCCCTGGCGTACCGGGTCTCGCCACCATTCGTCAGCGAACCGTGCCGACCACACATTGATGTCAAGGTCCTCGAGGTCGATCTCGGCTCGTCGGGCCGACCGGAACACCTGGTTCTTGACCAGATCGATCGCAAGCAATTTCTCGCCCTGCGCGTTCAAAGATTCGAAGATTCCCTGAGGGTTATCGCCAGGCTCCAGTTCGATCAATACCAGGAGGAGGTGTTCGTAGACCACGTCTTCAAGAGCCTCGAAGTACCTGCCGTGCTCACCCACAGGAATGTCCGACACCCATTCAGTTAGCTGGGTGTAGAAGAAGTGGTACGCGGAGCTGATTTTTTCGCCGGCCATCACCTTGACGGTCTTAGGGTCGGACATTACAGAAGAAAATGCAGCTTGATCTGCGCGAGTGGGCCTCAACTTGAGCCGATCCGCGCCAGACGCACCACGATGATCGTCCTGAGCCCAGAGTTTGCGGAGACCGGCAGCCTGATTCGGCCGGTCGTGTTCCTCGCATATTTGAGTTGCCGCAACCAAAAACAACTGTGCTGTAGTCAGCCGTTGCTGACCGTCGATTACCTCGTGAGTGTGGATTTTGCCCTCACGTACCGGCTTGTCCACAACGACGGCACCGAAAAAGTGCGGCGTCATCGGCGCAATCTTGTCCGGATCCTGGGCGGCAGCGATCAGCGTCTGATGCTCGAGGTACCGATCCACTGTTTGGGAAACATCGTCCCAGAAGGGGCCGAGCCGGTCGTCCTCTGGATTGTCCGGAACATGCCGCCACACGTAGGGCGCTGATACAGCGGCACTGCATAGCGAACTGTGCTCTCGAAAATATCCTGAAGAGTTTGCGACTCAGCCTTCACTCCCGCAACACTACTTCCATTACGGATCAGAACAATCGCCGCCTCGCCGATTCCGGAGATCGATCCTGAAGTAGAGCGTCCGCAAGCGGCCGCGCAAAGAGTGGCGTGGAGCTACGGATTCGACACAGCGGAAGATTTGATCACGGCAGACGACACCGAGCACCCCGAATAGGAGAACGAAGATTTATCCGACCGACCTTGAGGGATGTGGCCCGACCATCGGGGACCTGCCAGACCTGCCACGATCATGACTACGCCCGACGGTCGGTGGAAGTCGAATAGGCAGGAGACATACAGATCGGGCAGGTCATGTCGACAACCCTGTGGCGGCACGACGAGACCGATTTCAACCTGTCCGGTCTCGGAGACTCGGTGGAGGGTTGGGGCGCACCTCTCGAAGGCGGGGCACTGCTGACTGCGTTCCTCACGGCTGTAGGCACCCGTCTTGCGATCGACCCTTGGGTCTACACGCGGGAATGGTTGGCCGAATCGCTGGTCGTGAAACCGGTGGCACTCATCATCGACCTGGGACCCAATGACTACATCCCCGGCGAGCAAGAGTCCGACGACGTCCCGTGTGCTCAACTCCAGGTGATGAAGGATGACGGCCTCTTGGTCCGGCGCTCACGTACTGAGCTTGGACACCTACTACTAGCCGACTACTTCACTGCTGCGGTCACTCTCGACAAGTGGTACCTGCAGGAACATTTCGACGACTGCACCGACGGCTACCTGTTCACCAAGGATCGTCGCTTGGCCGCGGAAACCTGCGTCACCTGGTTCCGGGACAAGCAAGACCCGAACGAGAAGATCGACATCGGCTGCAACTACCGATTCGCCGACCAACTCGTCCCCGAGGACCAGACGCTCTTCTAGACTGGACACACGGACGATAGAAGCTTGAGTTTCGGTCGCTGAATGAACTGTCGTGCTGTAGAACTCGTCCTTCTCTCTGAGAGTATTCGGCCGCGGGGAAGGACATCTTGCAGTTACAACTAACGGACTCCTGATCGGTCGCCGCAACCAGGTTCGACGACTTCGATCTCGAGTCCACCACAGGGCTGACTCCGGTTATCGCGATGGCGCAGCGATCGCATTGCTCACCCTCGCTGCCGAACAGCCGAACGTTCCGACTGACGCCGCTACCGACGCGAGCCGCACCTTCGTGTCCCTCGTCGAGAGCATGGCCAGCTGCTACCCATAATCTGCCGACAACTCCACACAGATTCCGAACCTCATTTGCCGTACGCGCAAGTTCCTACGCATTCCGGGGAGCTCGGGCTATCCGCTGATCCACAGCCTCTTGAGCGTCCCTGTGCAAACCGGCTGACTACTGTTCGCCGCTATGCCGCAAACATCGACTCGACAGGCCCTCGACGAACTATTCGACGTGGTCTTCCGCGACCGCATCCCGCGTTCGCCGCAGTTCGGCGTGACTCCGACCGCGGCGAGGCAACTCGGGTTACTGAGCGATGAGTTCTATGTCAATGGCCAAGATGAAGTCCCCGCTGGTGGCCAAGTAAAAGTCCCCACCCCGTGTTGATGTTTCCGGTTGGTCA
>NZ_JAWLRY010000047.1:0-3439 GCF_033142325.1 Rhodococcus sp. IEGM 1370
ACCTTCGAAGGACGCATCACCCCGAACGGAAACTAACCGACGCCAAGGTCGGATCCACCGTTAATCTGACACTCCCGCACATACGTCTGAGCGCTGCAGAGTCACATTCACGCAACTTCCAGGTGTGCGTGAATGTGCACATTGCATACGTCTGAGGCGTGCAAGGGTCCATTGACGCGGGGTGGGGTGGGGCGGGCGGGGTGGGGGCAGCGAAACAGACCGCTAGGCCACGCGAGAGTTGGTGCGCGGAATCCACTCGTACACGCCGGCTTCGGCTCCGTGGTGCAGGGAGAGGTCGATGGCGTCGAGGATTGCCTGTCGCGGTCCGGGGCGTCCGAGTTGCTTGGCACTGATGGCCAGACGCACCACTCCGTCGCGTCGGGCGGTGCGGCCTGCGCCGAGTACCAGTGCCTTGAACCACCAGGGCTCTGCTTTGAATCCTTCGCCGATTCCCCACACTCTCGCGCGCACGACGCCGTCGCGTTCGAGGTCGTGAATACCGTTCAGCGCGGCCAACATTCGGAATCCCGCGTCGGGCAGAGCCTCGACGGCACCGGGTGAGGCGATCCAGCGTGGAGCAGCGAACACCCGAGTACGCAGGCCGGTCTGCTCCATGACGCGGTCCGCCGCCATCAGACGCAGCCGGGCTTCGTGACGCGGCAGCGCTGCGAACTCGGATCGTCGACGCTTCGTCGCGGCCTGGTCGTAGCCGTGCAGAACGATCGCGTCGCCGGCGTCGCGTCGGGCCCGCAACCATTCCTGGGTGGGCACGTCGGCCGCGAGGCGGTACTTGTCCTTCAACCGTGGTGCCACGAGCAATGACAGAGGGACGCCTCGCCCGTCGAGGATCCGCGCGAATTCGGCGGCGTGCTCGAAGGTGTCGTTCTTGATACCGCTCACCGACACGATCAGGCGTCCAGACATGACTCGAGCCTCGCACACCAGCGTGAACGAGGCTCGAAGTCGATGCAGACAGGAGCTAAACGGCGATCGTTTCCTTCGGCAGGATCTTGTCGATCGCGGCGAGCACCTCAGGAGCGTCCGGCTCGGTGCGCGGGCGGAAACGGTTGGTGACGACGCCGTCGGGTGAAATCAGAAACTTCTCGAAGTTCCACTGAACGTCTCCGGCTTTGCCTTCGGCGTCTTCGGTCTTGGTCAGCTCGGCGTACAACGGGTGCTTGTTGTCACCGTTGACATCGACCTTCTCGGTCATCGCGAAGGTGACGCCGTACGTGGTGGAGCAGAAAGTTTCGATCTCTTCGGCGGTACCGGGCTCCTGGCCACCGAACTGGTTGCAGGGCACTCCGACGACCGACAGACCACGTGACGAGTATTCGTTGGCGAGCTTCTCGAGCTTCTCGTACTGCGGGGTCAGTCCACACTTGGAGGCGACATTGACCACGAGGACGGCCCTTCCGGCGTACTCGTCGAGCGAGGTGGGCGCACCACCCAGCGTGTTGATGCCGATGTTCTGAACTTCAGTCATCACCTGAACTTACCTGTGAGTACCGACAGAATGGAACCGACGTACAAAAGCAAGTACGACCCCGCTGGTGGCGGGGTCGTACTTGCGTTCTTCCGAACCGGGCGACGGGGGGATGCGCGGCGCCCGGCAGGTCTTACGCCTTGGCGGCGGACTTTTCGATGATGACCTGCTTGTCTGCGGGCCGGTCGTCCTCGGGGAGATGGTCGTCGACCATGGTCTCCTCGTCGAACGGGAGGCCGCCGTCGAGCACCGTGTTGACCCGGTCCTTGTCGATGGTCTTGGTCCAGGTTCCCACCAACAAGGTGGCGACCGCGTTGCCGGAGAAGTTGGTAACGGCGCGCGCTTCGGACATGAACCGGTCGATTCCGACGATCAGCTGGACTCCGTCGAGCAGCTCGGGGCGGTGGCTGGACAGACCGCCGGCCAGCGTGGCCAGGCCGGCTCCGGAGACTCCGGCTGCGCCCTTCGACGCGATGATCATGAACAGCAGCAGCGAGAACTGCTCGCCGATCGAGAGCGGCATGTTCATGGCGTCGGCGATGAAGATCGAGGCCATCGTCAGGTAGATCGCGGTGCCGTCGAGGTTGAACGAGTAACCGGTGGGGACGACGATGCCGACGGTGGTGCGCTCGACTCCGACGTGCTCCATCTTGGCGATCAGACGCGGCAGGGCCGACTCGGAGGAGCTGGTGGCGACGATGAGTAGGTACTCACGAGCCAAGTACTTGACCAGCTTGAAGATCGAGAATCCGGTGACGAACTTGAGGATCAGGCCGAGGAAGAAGAACACAAAGATGAAGCAAGTGATGTAGAAGGCCAGCATCAGAGTGCCGAGCTGGATGACGGCGTCGAAGCCGGTCTTGCCGACAACACCGGCGATGGCACCGAAAGCACCGATCGGGGCGAGCCACAGAATCATGGTCAGGATGCGGAAGACGAGCTTCTGTACTGCGCCGATGCCCTTGAGAATGCCCTCGCCGCCCTTGCCCATGGCCTGCAATGCGAACCCGACCAGGATGGCAACAAACAGCGTCTGCAGCACGCTGCCTGCGGTGAGCGCGGACACCAGGGTGTCAGGGATGATTCCGGCGATGAAGTCCATGGTGCCGCCGGCCTCGTGCGCGGTGTCCGCCAGCTTCAGCCCCGCATCGTTCGGAGAGATGTTCAGGCCGTCACCGGGTTTGATGAGGTTGCCGACGACCATGCCGATTCCCAGGGCGATGGTGGACATACCCAGGAAGTAGGCCAGGGCGATACCACCGGCCCTACCGACGCTCGCTGCAGCGCGGACCGAACCGATGCCGAGCACTATGGTGCAGAAGATGACCGGGCTGATCATCATCTTGATCAAACTGATGAACAGCGTTCCGAGAATGGACAGGTCGGACCCGAAGTCCTTCCAGATCAGGCCGACGATCACACCAGCGATCACCGCGATGATCACCGCGATGTAGAGCCAGTGAGTCTTGTCGCGCTTCTTCTTGGGCTCGGTGGGCGGGTTGTCGAACCGCTCCGCATCGATGGTTGTCATGAATGTTCCTTCTGGGTTCCGGTGAAGCGAGAGTCGAACTTGCTGACTTCGTGACTATGGGGAGTGGAGTGAGGTGCATCACCCCTGCTGAGAGATGATGTTGCTCGACGCCGTGACTGGAGTCACCTATACGTTCATTTCGTTCACGTCCGATGTATTGCACGAAAGGAATGCGTTGTCCTCGAAGCGCCCGCTGAGCGTCGCCGGCCAGGTCTTGGTGTTGCAGCTCGTCGTCATCGGCGTCGTCGTGTTCGCCGGCGGCATCCTGACGGTGCTCAACGAACGGTCCAACAGCGACGACGCGACCCGACGCGAAGTCACGGCGATCGCGGTGAGCATCGCCAACGGGACTGTCTGAATAACGGTTGATCCGGTCCTTGGTTCGACACGCCGAGCTCAGCTTGGTGGGAAGGATCGACGAT
>NZ_JAWLRY010000048.1:0-1334 GCF_033142325.1 Rhodococcus sp. IEGM 1370
TTGTGTGAGTGCCGCAGCTTCGGTGGTGTACTTGAGCCCCGCTACATTGTCGGCGCAGGATCACTTGACCAGTGAGCTATTACGCACTCTTTCAAGGGTGGCTGCTTCTAAGCCAACCTCCTGGTTGTCTTCGCGACCCCACATCCTTTTCCACTTAGTACACGCTTAGGGACCTTAGCTGGCGATCTGGGCTGTTTCCCTCTCGACTACGAACCTTATCGCCCGCAGTCTCACTGCCACGCTCTCACTCACCGGCATTCGGAGTTTGGCTGATTTCGGTAAGCTTGTAGGCCCCCTAGACCATCCAGTAGCTCTACCTCCGGTGAGAAACACGTGACGCTGCACCTAAATGCATTTCGGGGAGAACCAGCTATCACGGAGTTTGATTGGCCTTTCACCCCTACCCACAACTCATCCCCTCAGTTTTCAACCTAAGTGGGTTCGGTCCTCCACGACGTCTTACCGTCGCTTCAACCTGGCCATGGGTAGATCACTCCGCTTCGGGTCTAGAACACGCCACTACACCACTCACGTGGATACGCCCTATTCGGACTCGCTTTCGCTACGGCTACCCCACACGGGTTAACCTCGCGACATGCCACTAACTCGCAGGCTCATTCTTCAAAAGGCACGCCATCACCAGCAACAGTAAACTGTTCACCAGCTTTGACGGATTGTAAGCGCACGGTTTCAGGTACTATTTCACTCCCCTCCCGGGGTACTTTTCACCTTTCCCTCACGGTACTAGTCCGCTATCGGTCACCAGGGAGTATTCAGGCTTATCGGGTGGTCCCGACAGATTCACAGCAGATTTCACGGGCCCGCTGCTACTTGGGTATTCACAACGACAGTTGCAGTGTTTTCGTCTACGGGACTCTCACCCTCTACGACAGGCCGTTCCAGACCACTTCGACTAACACCACAATTTCTCACTGTCGGCCGATCCGGCAGAATCGACAATGCAAACCCCACAACCCTCCATACGCAACCCCTGCCGGGTATCACACGCACAAAGTTTGGCCTCATCCGCTTTCGCTCGCCACTACTCACGGAATCACTGTTGTTTTCTCTTCCTGTGGGTACTGAGATGTTTCACTTCCCCACGTTCCCTCCACACACCCTATATATTCAGGTGCAGGTAACACGACATCACTCGTGCTGGGTTTCCCCATTCGGACACCCTCGGATCACAGCTCGGTTGACAGCTCCCCGAGGCTTATCGCAGCCTCCTACGTCCTTCATCGGCTCCTGGTGCCAAGGCATCCACCGTACGCTCTTCATTACTTACAACAAAGATGCTCGCGTCCACTGTGCAATTCTCAAACAACACACAC
>NZ_JAWLRY010000049.1:0-2946 GCF_033142325.1 Rhodococcus sp. IEGM 1370
GCACCGGCATCATGAACCTGCCGGACACCGACACGTCAGGTCGTACACAGACCGACACGTGAGGTCGTCCACC
Source organism: Rhodococcus sp. IEGM 1370 (assembly GCF_033142325.1). Classification (NCBI taxonomy): domain Bacteria; kingdom Bacillati; phylum Actinomycetota; class Actinomycetes; order Mycobacteriales; family Nocardiaceae; genus Rhodococcus; species Rhodococcus sp. IEGM 1370. The sequence continues at coordinate 74 of NZ_JAWLRY010000049.1, forward strand.
GATACCGGGTGGCGTTCGCGTCGGCAACCGGATGGATCACCCGGCTCTCACACGCACATCGGTTGGGGCAGTTGGATTCAGAGCTCAAGAAGATTTCCCGCATCGGGTTGGTCGTCATCGACGAAGTCGGGTACATCCCGTTCGACACCGACGCGGCGAACCTGTTTTTTCAGCTGGTGTCGAGCCGCTACGAGAAATCCTCCATCGTGTTGACCTCGAACCTACCGTTCGCACGATGGGGTGAAGTGTTCGGCGAAGCCACCATCGCGTCGGCCATGATCGACCGCATCGTCCACCACGCCGACGTCATCGCGCTCAAAGGCACCAGATACCGCATAAAACACACCCCAATCGAGTCACTACCTTCCGTCACCGCCGACCGTGAGGCAGACTCGACCACCTAGAACCCTGCCCACTTTTCGACCGAAACAACAGCTCACTATTTGACCGGAGCTGACACTGGCCCGCCAACGCCTGGCTCATCCGCGCGGGAATCAAAGAAGCGATGTAGTGATCGCGACGTCAGGCCGACGGGTCGGCCCACGCTGCCAGCCCAACCAGAGCGAGCCAGACTGGGGTCCCTACAAGATCGGTGGGCGTCAGAACCGGGCTTTGTGTTCGATCGATGCGGGCGAGAAGTTGCTTGGACAGCGACGAGCTTCAGCTTCTGCGCATTGATCGCGCAAGGGCCGCCTACCACGCGGTCGTTCACGTCTGGAGTTGTTCTCACCATCCGTTTGCAACCGCACCTGATCGCGAGCCCCCTGGTATCTCCGTTCTCGACGCGTGCGCTCGGCGAAACGGTCGAGTGCATCGAGGATCTTGTCGGTCTGCCAGACGCGATTACGTCGCCCCTTCGAGGTCTGGCGGAGAAACAGCTGCATCGACGAGCCGATCGATGGCCCACTGAGCAACCATGTCGCTGACACCAAATGCCCTTTGCCCGAAAGAGGTGTCGATCACCGGTTACTCAACCGAAGCGGCAATAAGTTCGCATACCGCCGATCTATGACGCGCAATGACTTTGGAGACGAAACGTTCTCTCAAGTCTGCCAATTCGCTGACAAGCATCTGCCCGGATACAGCTGCGAACGCGCCCCTGGTGGTAAGCCGCATTATTGGCGAGATGCAGTATTCGAACCTGCGGTGATCTCCCGGTCGCTCTCGGGAAGGATATGACGCGCCGTGCACGCACCAGGCTTGACGCAGGGCAACCGGAGCGATCGCACGGCGTGTCAGTTGCTTGCTCACAAGCCAATATTTTCGACGGCATTGCCGATTAGGGGTGCGTGTTCTCGGCGGTAGACCTCGACGGAGTCGAGGCTGGCGTGTCCTGTCTGGCGGGTGATGGCGGATCCGTCGGCACCGTTGCGGGTTCCTTGGGTGACGAAGCCGGCGCGAAGGGAGTGTCCGCCGAGCTTGGCGAGGGCGGTGGGGTCGTAGCCGGCGTGTTCGGCGCGGCGTCGGATGGTCTGGTGGATCGCAGCACCCGAGAGCGCGGTTGCGCCGAGGTTTCCGTTCTTGGCGATTGCGCGAAACAGCGGTGCGCGGGCGGCGGTGCGTGGCACTCCCCCGTGGCCCACATGCCCATCAAACGGTCCCGGTTTCCGCAGTAGCCGAATGACGGACGGGCGACCGCCGGAATCGAATGCGGCCACAACCTGGACCCAGCGCACGTACGCGCAGGGTGGGCAGGTCTCGTGGGAGTCGGTGTACGGCAGGGCCTTGACTGCACCCCTCCCCTCCTGGTCGGTCTTCGACTTCCGTAACCGGATGTGGAGGCCGTCGTGCCGATGCACCGAGACATCCCCACACACCATCTCCGACAACTCGCTACGGGGGTAGGCGCCGGCGAACCCGAGCAACAGAATGGCCGAATCGCGACGTTCGAGGACCTCGTCGGCCCACCCGCGGCACTGTTTCCTAGCGGTCGCGACAAGGACCTTGATGTCGTCGACCAACAGCGGGTCTCGCGGGGTGCGGGGTCTGTCCCCCGCGGCGGCGTATTCCCGCCGGATGCCCGACAGCGTCGCGGTCACGAGCTCGTGCGCGGACGGGGACAGGTGGCCGGTGGTGCGATGGTTGTGACTGATGGCGGCGATCCAGGTTCCGAAGGTGGCGACGGCGTAGGCGCGTTCCCCTGCCTCGTCGCGGGTGTCGGCGGCGTCGACGAGATACGCGGCGACGGTGACGGGGTGCGCCGGTAACGCGATATGCCCTTCCCTCGCGCACCAGCCGGTGAAGCGTCGCCATCCGGCGGCGTAGGTACGGCGGGTCCCCTCGGACCGAGACGACTCGACTGCTTTGGCGATCCGCTTCGCCACGGCCGGCGGGATCTCGGGCTCCACGGCACTGGACGCAAGCCCTACAGAACCCACCGCTGTGCTCACCGCCGGTGTTCGGCCTGGTAGGAAGTCCATATCGGCAGCCTAGCGCACGTCTCCCACAGATCTGCGTAGCGAAAACTGTGCTGAACTGGCGTTTTCCCGTATATGGTGCGGAAAATGCAATTTACGTGGGTCAACTCCATTGAACTATGGGTGACAACGAAGGCGGGATGAATGTCCCTGCTAATCAACTTGAAAGAGCCGCCGTAGTAGACCCCAGTTTGATCCGGCCCGGGGCTGCACCAGGCGATCTTGGCGGTCGTTGCCTCCCCCGGTAGTTACAACGACCGTCCGTTTCGCGTCTGCTTTTTGGGGCCTCGAAGTGTGGGATTCCCTCGTGGCCGTGGGGCCCGCCGTTACTGCGGTATTCCACCGAATCATTGGTTGCGTTCGGGCGCAGTCGTGGTTCTGAATCACCCCGGCGTGTCCGGAGACTTCGTTCTTTGGGAAGGATGGAGTCATGTCGTCAGGATCGCAGAAGAGGTA
>NZ_JAWLRY010000004.1:0-125289 GCF_033142325.1 Rhodococcus sp. IEGM 1370
ATTCTCCCAGCCGACCACACCCCACTACAGACCAACACGCAGCAACATCAACCAGGCCCAATTCGCAACAGCCCGGAAACCGTGTGCGGAGGCGAATAGTGGACAACGGCGGCAGTGCTGTTCGAGCTACAGCTCCGACTCGCCCCAACTCTCGACATGTAGTTCGTCGCCGACGGTCACCGTGCCGTTCTGCAGCACGGAGAATTTCGACCCGAAGGCAACGCCCTTCTGTCGGCCGCGGCGGTAGTCACCCAGGGTGCGCAGCGGCTCGGGGCCGGTGCGCTCACCGGTTGTCTGCTCGACGGTGGTGACGGCGCACCGGATCGCCAGCTTGGTGTACGCGAGACGCGTGGATCCGATGGTCACTTCCCGCACCTCGTCTTCCCGATGCGGTTCGTCCCAGCCGTCGACGACGATATTGGGACGAAATCGATTCATCGGCAATGCGGCGTCGAGTCGGGAATTGAGCCCGGTTAGCGTGGCGGTCGAGAGGATGTGGACTGCCGCACTGTCGGCGAATTGTGCTGAGCCGGGCGATATTTTGTCGGTGATCCGGCCGAGGTCGCGCGGCGCGGCGACGAGCCTCGACGGTTCTCCGATCACCTCGGTCAGCCAGCCCGCGACCTCGTCGCCCTGATCGATGCCCCGCATCGGCGCGCGGAACATGGTGATGTCACGCGACTCGGAATCGCGATCGATGGCCACGGTCACCGAACCGATCGATGCGTGGTCGAGCGTCAGCGACCCGTCCGTCACCGAGCATCGAACGACCGCGAGGCCGGGGTCGCTACGTTGACTGCGAAATGCGCCGTCGGCGTCGACGATCATGAATGCGCGATCGTGCTCGAGGCCGGTAGCGCTCACGTGGGCAGAATCCAACTCCGCACCTGCGCATCCCTTGACTGGGTAGGTCAGCAGAGAAGACACGCGCACCCGTCGAGGATACTGGGATCCATGACTCGTGCGCTGTTGGTTGTGGATGTGCAGAACGATTTCACCGAGGGCGGCGCGCTGGCGGTGGCCGGCGGGGCGGAGGTCGCGCGCAGGATCAGCGCGTACCTGGCGCGCCGGGGCGACGACTACGACCTCGTGGTGTCCTCGCGGGATTGGCACGACGCGGAGGGCGACAACGGCGGGCATTTCGCCACCGATGCCGCACCGGATTTCGTCACCACGTGGCCGGTGCATTGCGTGGCAGGCACGGTCGGTGCCGAATACCACCCCGATTACGCGACCGGGTCGGTGGACGTGCACGTCTACAAGGGCCAGGGCAAGCCGTCGTACTCGGCGTTCGAGGGCGTCACCGAGGACGGGACACCCCTGGCCGAGATACTCGCCGCCAACGAGGTCACCGACATCGACGTCGTCGGGCTTGCGACCGACTACTGCGTGCTGGCCTCGGCCAAGGATGCCGTCGCCGAGAAATTCGACGTCCGCGTGCTCACCGACCTCGTCGCCGGGGTTGCCCCCGAGACCTCCGCCGCGGCCCTCGACGAGCTGAGAGCATCCGGCGCTTCGGTGGTCTAGGCCGACGCGACCACCGTCGTCAACAGCACGGCTGCGTCGGTCATGGCTCGCAAGGAGTGCGGTGCTTCGGGGACGATCAAGAAATCGCCGGACATTCCGCACCACACATTGCTGCCGCTGACCAATTCGACCCGACCGGACAGGACATGCACGGTGGCCTCTCCTGGGTTGTTGTGCTCGGACAGTTCGGCACCGGCAGCGAGCGCGATCAGTGTTTGTCGGAGAGCGTGGTCGTGGCCCCCGTACACCGCCACCGCCGCCCGACGCGACGAGGCGGCGGTGGCTGCCGCGATCTGCGTGCCGACGAGTGCGTCGAGCGGAACCTTCTTCATTCGGTCACGGTGACGGGAGACCACAGGTCCGGCCCGAACACCTCGTAGGAGATGCGCTCCGGCGGTACGCCGCGCTGAAGGGCCGCGAGCCGGACGGCGCGCAGGAACGGCAACGGTCCGCAGCTGAGCACGTGGGTGTCCGCGGTGAAGGCGATCCGGTCGAAATTCATCAATCCGGTGAACGACGTCGAATCGTCCGCGTCGACGGTCTCGTACCAGGCGTGATCGACGACGTCGTCGAGTGCTTCGGCCGCAGTGGCGATCGCCTGTCGCAATGCGTGGTCGGCGCGGCTGCGGTCCGCGTGGGCCAGTATCAGCTTGCGGCCGGGCTGGGTTCGAGCGAGATGCTCGACGAGCGGCAGCACGGTGGTGATTCCGGCACCGGCCGTGGCGATCAGCAGCGGTCCTTCGCCGGTAGGTACTCCGAAATCACCTGCAGGACCGCTCACTTCGAGAATGTCGCCGACGTCGACGGCCTCCTGGAGGTGAGTCGAGACCTGCCCGGGCGGACCGTTGCGTACCTGTGCCACCGTGATCTGCAGGCGGGTGTCGGAGGCGATGGACGAGACGCTGTACTGACGCGGCTGCCGGGTGCCGTCGGCGAGGTCGACGAACACCGTGACGTACTGGCCGGCCGCGAGTGCGGGAAGGGGAGCGCCGTCCGCGGGTTCGAGGACGAGCGAGACCGTGCCGGGGCTTTCCTGCGTGCGCCGCATCACGCGATACGGGCGCAGCGGATTGTGGGGGTCGATGTCTGCCGCTGCGTAGAGGCGCGCTTCGGTGGCGATGAGCTGCGTGGCGAACAGCCAGTAGACCTCGTCCCACGCGGCGGCGACGGCGGGAGTGACGGCAGCGCCGAGGATGTCGGCCACGGCACCTAGCAGGTGTCGGCCGACGAGGGTGTACTGCTCCGGGGTGATGCCGAGGGTGATGTGCTTGCCGGCGATGCGGCGCAACACCGGCTCGAACGACGGTGCGTCCGGGTCGATCAGTTGCACGGCGTAGCCGACCACCGACGCGGCCAGTGCCCGACTCTGCTCTCCGGTTTCCTGATTCGCGCGATTGAACAGACGCCACAGCTCGGGGCGTTCGCCGAGCATCGACTCGTAGAAGCGGGCGCTGATCGTTTCGGAGTGTTCCGCGACCACACCGGCAGTGGCTCGGACGACGGCCTCGGCAGCGGGAGACAGAGCGGGGTGGGTGTCGGACGAGGGGCGGGGTGGTGCAGTGAGGGTCACGTCACCACCCTGGCCGCTGCGCTGCTGTCGCAGCAGCCCTTTACGTCCCGACGTCGAGGGACCTTCGTCCCTCGGGTGGCTTTCTAACTGTCGATCGTCGTGGTGATGGAGGTGACCGACGGTGCCGCAGGGGTGCTGCCGAATCCGAATGTCACCGGGGGAGTGACCGGGGTGAGCGATCCGAGGTCCTCGCCCTGCCACGACGCGGAGACGTCGGTGACGCGATGTTGGTGCCTGGCACCGTAATACTCGCGCCGGCCCCCGCCTGCGCTGCCGCGGGTGCGCACTCCGCGCAGTACGACTCGGGCGATGGGGTCGCTGATCGCGCAGAACCACGGTGCCGTCGACACCGCGTCGGGGACGAGGCTCAATGCGCGACCGAGCACGGTCGGCCCGGCGACGCGGATCCTGATCGACAGGTCACCGGCCCGTACCGATCGCCATCCATTCGGCTCCGCTGCGAAGGTCACCGGGACCAGTTCGGTGGAGTCGAATGTGTATGTGGCGGTGACGAATTCGCGTACGCCCTCGTTGGGGGCGATCAGCAGGCGCTGTCCGTCCGCGAACTGGACCATGACGTCGGTGAATTCCCCGAGCGGCGAGCGCGTCCAATGTCCGACGACGATCCGCACACCGGACGTCGTACCTACCCCGTAGATCTCACCGTGAAACCGTGATCTGGTCATCACACCGACTGTAGCGATGCTCGGCCCGGGTCGGTGCATAGTGGAGGTCATGGCGTCCTCGCAACCCACTGTATTCGTCCTGTTCGGCGCGACCGGAGACCTCGCGAAGCGAATGGTCCTGCCGTCGTTCTACCAACTCCATATCGAGGGCCTGCTGCCCGAGAAATGGGTCCTGATCGGCAACGGCCGCAAGGACACCTCCGACGACGAGTTCCGCGATCACGTCCGCAGCGTCCTCGACGAGTTCGCCGAGAACGTGGACGACGGCGATTGGTCCGAATTCTCCGAGCGAATCCGCTTCGCGGGCAACGGCTTCACCGTCGATGATCCCGGTAAGTTGCCCGAGGTCGTCGCCGAGGTGAAGAAGGACATCGGCGACGATGCCCAGCTGGTGCACTACATCGCTCTGCCGCCGAGCACCTTCGTCGATTACACGAAGGCCCTGGGTGCACACGATCTCGCCGAGGGTTCCCGGGTGGTCTACGAAAAGCCCTTCGGCACCTCTCAGAGCAATTTCGAGGAACTCGACAAAGCCGTTCACGAGGTCGTCGAGGAAGAGCAGGTCTATCGAATCGACCACTTCCTGGGCAAGGAAGCGACCCAGAATCTGCACGTGCTGCGGTTCGCGAACGGCATGATCAGCGGCATCTGGAACTCCGAGCACGTTGCACAGGTGCAGATCGACGTCCCCGAGACCCTCGACATCGACGACCGCGCCGAGTTCTACGACGAGACCGGTGCCGTGCTGGACATGCTCGTCACGCACCTGTTCCAGGTCGCGGCCGAGGTGGCGATGGAACCGCCGGCGTCACTGAAGGCGGAGGATCTGCAATCGGCTCGGGAGACGGTGATCGGGCAGTTCCGGGCGTTGGACACCGACGAGGTGGTTCTCGGTCAGTACGACGGTTACCGCGACGTCGAGGGAGTCGACGACAATTCCGAGGTCGACACGTTCGTGGCGGCCAAGCTGTGGGTCGACACCGACCGCTGGCGTGGAGTGCCGTTCCTGCTGCGCACCGGAAAGATGCTGGGTGTCGGAGCGCAGCGGGTGTCGTTGGTGTTCCGCAAGCCCGCCGACAGTCCGCTCACCGAGCTGCCCGAGGACGGGGCGGTGCTGTCCTTCGATCTGTCCGGAGACGGCAGCATCGACATCGCCATGACGGTCAAGGAGCCGGGCCCGGATTTCGATCTGTCGGTCGGCCATCTGGCGTTGCCGCTGAAGTCGGTGCCTGACGCGGAGCCGCTCAGCCCCTACGCGCGCCTGATCCTCGATGTGCTCAGCGGAGACCGATCGTTGTTCACCAGGCCGGACGGTCTGGCGCACGTGTGGGATGTCGCGGCTCCCTTGCTGAGCAACCCGCCCGAGGTGAAGAGCTACGAGCCTGGTTCGATGGGACCCGCCGAGGCGGACGCGCTCGCCGCACCCTGTGGTTGGTTGATCACCGGGAAGGCCGAGGGCTGAGTCTGCGTCGCGTTTCGGGGCCCGAAACAGTCGGTGGGTCCTTTTTGTCCGAAACGATGGACTGTACCGAGTTGCCGACGATATGTTTCTGACGCTCTTACATCACCCGTCAGACCCCCCCTCGACGTTTCTCGAAAGGCCTTTACCCATGTTCTTGGACCTCATCACCGATCTCCTGCCCATCCTCGGTGGCGGCGAGGAAGGCGGCCTCGGCGACCTCATCACCGGCGGACTGCTCGACGGCTTGCTCGAGGGACTATTCGGAGACAGCACCGGTAGCTTCGGCTCCAGCTAAATTCGGTACAGATCGGCCCCGCGTCTCTGATCAGAGGCGGCGGGGCCTTTTCTGTGTCCGTCGCCGGGTCACGCCCGGAGCGGCATCAACATCAACCCCGCGAGGTAGATCAGCACGACGGTGCCGCCGGTCAGGACCGTGCCGGCAACGGTGGCGAGGCGGACGATGTTGACGTCCCAGCCGAAATATTCGGCAACGCCGCCGCATACACCTCCGATCATCTTCTGCGAACTGGACCGGGTGAATTCTCTGGGGGAACCGCTCTCGAATGTCATGGTGAAAAGTCTGCGTCATCAACGCCTTTCGGCGCATCGGGGATTTCACCCATATCTACCCCGACAAACGGATCCGTTTGCGTTCCGAGGTGTTCCACGGACCTCGATCTGCGAATCCCTGCGCCCGTAGCCGTACCTGACTTACGCTGTGCGCCATGCGCCGTCGCCTGGGCAAGGCATCTTCTACCACTTCGATGCTGTTGACACTCGTCTTGGTGCTCGCGGCGTGCGGTCGCCACTCGGATGAGCCGTCGACGCCGGAACAGCCCGTGTCGCAGGACACCTCGATATGCAGTGGTCCGATGGGTGTCGGTTCGCAAGTGCCCGAGGGTGCCGGAACCGGCGATCTGATCAAATCCGAGCCGTTGAATCCCGTCGGCAAACAAGCCGAAGGGTTTCCGGTACGGGCAACAGTATGGCGAATTCTCTACGTGTCGATGGGCGTCGACGAGACCGATCTGCAGTTGGTGTGCGGCATGGCGGCGATTCCCGAATCCGGTCCCCGGATAGTCGATGGAAAGGCCGACATTCTGGCCTGGTCGCACGGAACGGTCGGCTTGGATCAGCGGTGCCTTCCATCGAGCAACCCCGAGAAACTGTTCTGGGGACCGATGCCGGGCGGAATCGGCGCGGTAGGGATCGGGAACGAACTCGGCGAGTACGAAGGAACGCCCGACAACGGCGCACTGCAGTACGCGCTCGATCAAGGATGGTCGGTTGCCGCAACGGACTATCAACCGAACGACACGTATGTCGTCGGCCGGGTCGCGGCGGCAAATGTCCTCGATTCGGTACGCGCACTTGCCCAACTGGTCGAGGAGCAGCACGCGGACTCGGAGAAGATCGACACGTACGAGATGGTGACCTGGGGCCATTCGCAGGGTGGTCATGCCGCGCTGTGGGCCGGGCAGATGGCCGACACGTACTACTCCAGCACCTCGCCGTCGAAGCCGACTCCGACGATCGAACTTGCCGGCGTCGTCGGGTTGGCTCCGGCCTCCACTTTCGTCGCGGCGCCCGGTTCCGATGCCCGAGGCCTGGCGGACTGGGAGATGCACAAGACGATCGAAGTTGTCGGCCTGCCGATACCCGCGCTCGAACTGCAGATCGGACCGGCGCTGTTCTCCTACATCTTCGGGTCGTGGTCGAACTTCGCGACATCTGTGCCGATGTCTTCGGACGCCGCACTTCCGGCGTTCCCCGGGACCGGTGCGATCGCTCCCGACGCCATTCTCACCGCTCAGGGGCAGCAGAGCGTCCGGACGATCACGTCGTTGTGCCTGGAAACCGAATCGAAGAAGGTACAGGCAGCGACCGCTCCGTACCGGGATGCGCGAACGAATCAGATGCTCGTGCAGTCGATCTGGAATCTTCCCGACCCGTACACGGTCGGTGAGTACTTTCCCGGTGGGCTCGACGCGGCCTGTGCCGCGCCGCCCGACGAAGGCATCGGTGCCTGGTGCGATTGGATCACTTGGAACATGCCCGGTCCGCGTGGAACCAGCCCGTACCCCGAAGTGCCCATGTCCGAGGGAAAGCCCGTCCCGATCTTGATCGGCCAAGGCATGGACGACTCGATCATTCACTGCGTGCCGGCAGAGGACGCAAGCGTGTCCGTTGTTCCGCCGGCATCGGACTGCATGAGTTCGGCGCTGTTCGACGACTTGTCGCCGTACTACTGCGACGCCTCCGGGCCGGTGTCCACTCTGCATCTTCTGGCCTACCGGAAGGACGGGTCGGCAAGCCCCGCCAGTCACCTGTCGATACCCGGACAGTTGTCGGCCGCCGACCTCACCAGAGACGGAACACGGACTCGTTTCGCCGGCTCCCCCGTGCAGGAATTCATGTCCGGGGCCTTCGCGTCGAGTCTCACGCCCGGGTGCGTCGAAACCGTTGTCAACTCCTAGATTCGGGCAACCGAGAGATGGAGCCCGTCGCATCACCGAACCGGTCGGTCACCCGGCCCTCGACAGAAAGCAGGGCCTCGCAATGAAACTCCTCGCCGTGACCGCGCTCGCGTTCGCCACCGTGGCGCTCGGTGCGTGTAGCTCGAACAGTGCCGACGAATCCTCGTCCCGTTCGGCCACCGCCGCGTCGTCGACCACTCAGCCGGCTTCGTCGACGACGGCAAGCTCGGTGGCGCCGCCACCCGAGCGCACCGGCAGTGCCGACGGGAGCAGCGCCTCTGCGATACCGACCACGCAGCCGGAGGGACCGAACAACAGTGCCGACGCTCAGCTGCGGTACCTCTGCTCGACGGGTGAAGCCGACCGATCGCTGTGCGAGCAGTCGCGATACCCCTATCCGGCGTCCGCGGACAATGCATCGTCGGTAGCCGAGGCTCAGCTGAGGTACCTCTGCTCGACCGGAGAAGCCGACCTCGCGTTGTGCGGGCGGTCCGGATATCCCACGCCGCCTGCTGACTCCGGCACCTCGAACGCCTCGGCCCAACTCGAGTACCTGTGTTCACTCGGCGATGCAGATCCGGATCTGTGCGCCGCATCCGGATACCCGGTTCCACCCGTCCTGGACGAGGGGACCACAGCAGCGGACGCGCAACTCGCCTACCTGTGCTCGACGGGAGAGATGTCCGAAGAGATCTGTCGGAAGGCAGCGGCGTGAAGCCGGCTGCTGTTCGATCGGGGGCCGGTATCGATCGAATTGGACCGTTCGCCGATCGATCGGTGCCGTACCAAGGTCCTGGACTTTTCTGACTCGAGCGCTGGACCTGGTTGTTCCTCGGTGGCTACGGTCGGTAATCGACGCCGCCGATTCCGTTCCGTCCCCCTTGCGGAGCGGTATCGGGGGCGCTGAAACCGGATGCATCGGGTGTTCACCGAATCGCCATCGGTCGGTCACCGATGAGCACTAACTTTCGGCACATGACCGACAATGATCTGCGCAACGGTGAGGCTCCACGCACGAACCTGAGCGACTTGCTCGACATCACCAAGGCGGTAGATCTTGCCGACACCTCGGGCTTCGCCGTCGACGACTCCGATGACGACGATCCGATACTGCTGACCGTCCCCGACGGCCACGTCGTCGACACCTGGCGCGAGAACTACCCGTACGACGAGCGCATGACGCGCGCCGAGTACGAGCTCGAGAAGCGTCTGCTGCAGATCGAACTCCTGAAGTTGCAGATGTGGACCAAGGAGACCGGGCGACGGCACGTCATCGTCTTCGAGGGCCGAGATGCCGCCGGTAAGGGCGGCACGATCAAGCGATTCATGGAACACCTCAACCCGCGCGGTGCGCGTGTGGTTGCGCTGGAGAAGCCGTCGGCGCGCGAGTCGACCGAGTGGTACTTCCAGCGTTACATCGCACACCTGCCCGCGGCCGGGGAGATCGTCCTGTTCGACCGGTCCTGGTACAACCGTGCGGGCGTCGAGCGGGTCATGGGTTTCTGCACCGACGAGCAGCACGCCCACTTCGTTCGCCAGGCACCGCTGTTCGAGCAGATGCTCGTGGACGACGGCATCAGTCTGACCAAGTTCTGGTTCTCGGTGTCGCAGCACGAGCAGCGCACCCGTTTCGCAATACGGCAGGTCGACCCGGTGCGGCAGTGGAAGCTCTCGCCCATGGACCTCGCCTCGCTGGACAAGTGGGATGCGTACACCGCGGCGAAGGAAGAGAATTTTCGCGCCACCGATACCGATCTCGCACCGTGGACGGTCGTCAAGAGCAACGACAAGAAGCGCGCCCGCATCAACGCGATGCGTTTTGTGCTCAACAAGTTCGACTATGCCAACAAGGATCCCGAGATAGTCGGGGAAACAGACCCGTTGCTCGTGGGCCGCGCGAAAGACGTGATCGGCGAATAGTTTTCACGGCATAACCGGTGAGATTTCCGGTGAACCGTTGCGGCACCATCTTTCCGGGGTCTCGACTTGATACCGGGTGCTGCGCCGAACCTTAGCGTGCGGTAAGAACGAGGGAGGTCGTATTACCTACGGCTGTACGTACACCCGAGCATCAGGAGTTCTCATGGGTTCAGCAGCACAGTTCATTTCCGACATCGCTTCGGGCGTCTACGACGGCATCGTCGACGCGATCGTCGATCAGATCGTCGGCGTGCTGACGTCGGGTAGCGCCGCTTAATATTCCGTAGCGCGTCGCGGTCGCAGTCGGGGGCGGCCGCGACGTCTCGGCACCGTCACCGTTTTGTGATATAGCACCAAGATTTTCGACTTTTACTGTCATTTCCGTGTACAGAGCGTGACCTTCTGAGGTAGAAATCTTCTTGCAGAGATCATCGCGTGACACAAGTCATAGAAGATCTGCAAACCCCCCCTCGATGAAGGAGCAGTTCCATGTCCGCTGAACTCGGTGACCTTTTCGCGATCCTCCTCCAGCTGTTCTCCGGTATCAGTTCCTCTTCGGACTGACGTACCTCGGTTCCGTACCGTCGGCCTCGGTTTCGTGCGCACCCGGTCGGAGCCTCCAGCAAGGTCCACCCGCGACATCGGCGCGGTATTCGTGATGCCGGTTCGGCATCGAATCCCACTCTCTTCAAGGAGAATTCATGGAATTGCTCGCGATCTTGCTTCAGCTGCTCGCACTGGGTAGCTCGGAAGGTAGCGGCTCGGGCACCATCGAGGTCCCCGGTCTGCCCATCTGACCCACGACCATCAGCCGGGCTCGACGCGACGTCGGGCCCGGCTTTCGTGGTTCGAAGTAGTTCGATCGGTCGAGAAGTCCTGCAAGACTCGATGATTCGGTAGCGGTCCGATTCCCAGGGGCGTCGGGGCGGGCCGGTGAGTCCTCGGCATAGGGTTGCCCGATGCAGACGGTTCCGATTCAGATGCCCGACGGTTCGACGGTGCCGGTCTCACTGTTCCCCGGTGAAGGCCGCGACGATGCACCCGTGATCGTCGTTCTTCCCGGCCTCGGCATTCCCGGTGGTTACTACCGACTGTTCGCCGAGGCGCTCGTCGCGCGCGGCTTCCACGCCGCGATCGGCGACCTGCGCGGCCAGGGAGACAGTGTGCCCAAGCCGAGTTCGGCGAGTCGGTACGGGTATCAGGAGCTGGTGTCGGTCGACTTACCGGCGATCTTCGAGGTGGTTCGCGAGCAGTTCCCGGAGGCGACGCCGTACTTGCTCGGGCACAGCATGGGTGGGCAGCTCGGCTCGATGTACGCCGCGCGCATCAGGGGCAGGCTCGGCGGATTGATCCTGGTGGCGTCGGGCTCGCCGTATCACCGCGGTTTCGGTACGACTCGCGGTGTACCGCTGTACGTGGGCGCGGCGGCGATGGCGATCACCAGCAACATCGCCGGGTTCTGGCCGGGGGATCGCATCGGCATCGGCGGATTCGGTCGGCAGTCGCGGGTTCTGATCGACGATTGGTCCCGGTTCGCGCGCAGTGGCTCGATCGAGCCTGCTGGGGCCGACATGGACTACGAGGAACGGATGGGCCGTCTGACGCTGCCGGTGCTTGCGGTGACCATCGAGGGCGACGACCTCGCGCCTCGCGGCTCGATGGACAACCTCGTACGCAAGCTCGCCCGTGCCGATGTCACCTCGGTGCACGTCGACGAGCCACTCGGGCACAACGGTTGGATCCGTAACCCCACGGCGGTCGCCGACCTCGTTGCGGAGTGGATGCACAGGTAATTCGCACGAACTAACTTTTGGTCGTTTCACACGCTATTCGTCATTTCTACCTACTTTCGGTTCGTTTTGGTGTAGAAAGTTTTTGAACCAGCAATTGTTCGACGACGATAGTGAGCACGACTATGAACGGCCAGGGGGATTCGGTAGGTCGAATCGGTGGTGGGGAGCGGTGTCGCCGATCGCGTGCGCTGCGCAGAGTCGTCGTCCTGTGCGTGGTGGCATGCGTCGCGGCAGTAGCGCACCCACACGCCTCCGCGGCCCCGGCCGACTCGGTGGCGGGTCCGACGGAGTCGTACGTGGTGCGCACCGAGGTGGCCGACGACACCGCCATGACGGCGTTCGTCCACTCCGCCGCGATGAACCGAACGATCCCACTCAAGATCCTGCGATCTCCTGATCGGACGACTCCGAGCCCCACTCTGTACCTGCTCAACGGCGCGGGCGGCGGACTCGACGGAATGGACTGGTACACCCAGACCGACGTCGTGTCGTTCTTCGCCGACAAGAACGTCAACGTGGTGACTCCCGTCGGCGGGGCCTACTCCTACTACACGGACTGGCAGCACGACGATCCGAGGCTCGGACGCAATCAGTGGGAAACGTTCCTCACAGCCGAACTGCCGCCGCTCGTCGACGATCTGTTGGATACCAACGGCCGCAACGCGATTGCCGGTATCTCGATGGCTGCGACCTCGGTCCTGAACCTCGCCGCTCACCACCAGGGGCTGTATCGAGCCGTCGGTTCCTACAGTGGATGCGCGTCGACCACCGACCCGTTGGGGCGGGCATACGTCAAGACCGTCGTGTCCATGGCGCTCGGCGCGAACGTGACGAACATGTGGGGGCCGGACGACCATCAGGACTGGGTACGCAACGATGCGGTGGTCAACGCCGAAAAGCTGCGAGGCACAGCGCTGTACGTCTCCAACGGCAGCGGACTGGCCGGGGCATCGGACACCCTCGACGGCACCAATCCCAACGGGCCCGGCTTCGTGTTGCTCAACCAGATGGTCGTGGGCGGTGCCATCGAGGTGGCGACCGGAGACTGCACTCGGAGGCTGAAGACGGCCCTCGAGCAGCTCGACATCCCGGCCCACTTCGAGTTGCGTGAGCGCGGCACCCACTCGTGGGGCTACTGGCAGGACGACCTGCACGATTCCTGGCCGATGTTCGAGGACGCGCTCGCCGGCTGAGCGTCAGCTGCGAGCGAGGTGCCGCCACAGAAATTCGTAGGTCAATGCCGTCTTGAACGCCAACTGCGCATTGTCCGACGCCCCGCCGTGCCCACCTTCGATGTTCTCGTAGTAGCTCACGTCCTGACCGAGTTCGGCCAACCGAGCGGCCATCTTGCGTGCGTGTCCCGGATGGACGCGATCGTCGCGGGTGGACGTGGCGATCAGAATCGGCGGATACCGACGCTCGGATGCGGCGACCACGTTCTGGTACGGGGAGTACTGCGAGATGAACTCCCACTCGTCCGGGTCGTCGGGATTGCCGTACTCGGCCACCCAGGACGCGCCCGCGAGCAGCAGGTGGTACCGCTTCATGTCCAGTAGTGGGACCTGACATACCAACGCGCCGAACAGTTCCGGGTACTTCGTCACCATGATGCCCATCAACAGGCCGCCGTTGCTGCCGCCCTGAGCGGCCAACTGTTCGGTGGTGGTGATGCCTCGGGTGACGAGGTCGCGTGCGACAGCGGCGAAGTCCTCGTGCACCAGATGGCGTCCGGCACGCAGTACCTGGGTGTGCCACGACGGTCCGTACTCGCCGCCGCCGCGGATGTTGGCGACGACGTAGGTGCCACCACGTTCGAGCCACGCGCGTCCGGTTGCACCGCTGTAGCCGGGTGTCATCGAGATCTCGAAGCCGCCGTAACCGTAGAGCAACGTCGGTCCGGGTCCGGAATCCGCGCGTCGGACGACGAAGTACGGGATGTCGGTACCGTCGTCGGACCGGGCGAAGAACTGCTCCACCGTCAGGCCGTCGGCGTCGAAGAACGCCGGAGCCTGTTTGAGGACTTCGAGCTCGCCGCCCACCGTGCCCACCAGCAGTGTCGCCGGTGTCAGGTAGCCGGACGACGAGAGGAAGTACTCGTCACCGTTCTCCTCGGCGTCGGTGCCGACGATCTCGGTGGACGTCAGGTCCGACAGCCCGTCGATCGTGCTGACGTCCCACTCCTTCGCGCCGGGGGTCAGCACGTGCAACTTCGTCCGTACGTCCTGCAGCGTCACCAGCAGCAGGTGATTCTCGGTCCACGCGTACTGGTGCAGTGACGTGTGCGCGTTCGGGGCGAAGAGAACCGTCAGAGCGATTGTGCCGGAGACGAACTCGTCGAAATCTGCAGCGAGCAGCGCGCCGGCCGGATAGGTTCGGTCGCCGACCGTCCACGGCGTCATCGTGCGGATCAGCAACCAGTTCTCGTGCACCGAGGTCGACGCGTCCGTCGGCGTCAGGATCCGGGTGAGGGCCGAACCGTCCAACACGTAGGTCTCGGAGTTGTAGAAGTCGGTGGCACGCTGGACGAAGTCGCGCTCGAATCCGGGGGTCCGGTCGTGCCAGGCGGAGATCGAGATGTCCTGTGCTGCACCCTCGTACACGGTCTCGGCGTCGGCGAGCGGGGTGCCGCGATGCCACCGCTTGGTGATACGCGGATAGCCCGATTCGGTCAGCGAACCGGGTCCGAAATCCGTTCCCACGAAGACGGTGTCGGCGTCGATCCAACCTACGTCGGTCTTGGCCTCCGGTAGGGCGAATCCGCCGTCCTCCGGGGCGCGAAAGGTGCGGGAGTCGAGATCGAACTCACGGACCACCGTCGCGTCGGCCCCGCCGCGGGAGAGCGTCACCAGTGCCAGTCGTTGATCGGGACGCAGCACCTGCGCGCCACCCCACACCCAGTTCTCGTCCTCGCTGCCGGCCAGCGCATCGAGATCGAGCAGCACGTCCCACACCGGATTCTCGGTTCGGTACTCGTCCATCGTCGTTCGACGCCACAGGCCGCGGACATGTTCGGCGTCGCGCCAGAAGTTGTACAGGAACTGCCCACGGCGACGGGCGTACGGAATGCGGGCGTCGGTGTCGAGTACCTCGCGGATGCGGGACTCGGTGGCATCGAACGCGTCTCCGGCCAGTTCCTCGACGGTCACCCCGTTACGAGTGCGGACCCAATCGAGAGCCTCCTCGCCGGTGACGTCTTCGAGCCAGAGGTGCGGGTCGTCCGAGATTGCCATTCCACAGTTCTAGCAGCAGATGCGCCGTCGGGTCGGTCGGCGCTCGCGTGGCTACCGGCTGGTAACGAAGACCAGGTCGAGACAGCGTCGGAGGTCACGACTACGCTGGGGACTCGTGACCTCACACTATGACGTCGTTGTCCTCGGAGCCGGTCCCGGTGGGTACGTCGCTGCTATCCGCGCGGCACAACTCGGACTCAGCACTGCCATCATCGAGAAGAAGTACTGGGGCGGTGTCTGCCTGAACGTCGGCTGCATCCCCTCGAAGGCACTTCTCCGTAACGCCGAGCTGGCGCACCTCTTCACCAAAGAGGCGAAGCTGTTCGGCATTTCGGGTGAAGCGTCCTTCGACTTCGGCGCAGCGTTCGATCGCAGCCGCAAGGTCGCCGACGGCCGCGTCAAGGGCATTCACTTCCTGATGAAGAAGAACAAGATCCCCGAGTACGACGGCAAGGGCACGTTCACCGATGCCAACACCATCGAGGTCGAGCTGACCAAGGGGGGCACCGAGACGATCACGTTCGACAACGCGATCATCTCGACCGGCAGCACCACCAAGCTGCTTCCAGGTACCGAGCTGAGCAAGAACGTCGTCACCTACGAAGAGCAGATCATGACGAAGGAGCTCCCGGGCTCGATCCTCATCGTCGGTGCCGGTGCGATCGGCATGGAGTTCGGCTACGTGCTGAAGAACTACGGAGTCGACGTCACCATCGTCGAGTACCTCGATCGCGCGCTTCCGAACGAGGACAAGGACGTCTCGAAGGAAATCGAGAAGCAGTACAAGAAGCTGGGCGTCAAGGTCATCACCGGCGCAGGTGTGCAGAGCATCGACGACGACGGCTCGAAGGTCACCGTCGAGATCAAGCACAACAAGTCCGGTGAGAGCGAGACCTTCACCGTCGACAAGGTGATGCAGTCCGTCGGTTTCGCGCCCCGCGTCGACGGATTCGGCCTGGAGAAGACCGGCGTGGAGCTCACCGATCGCGGTGCCATCGGCATCACCAACACGATGCAGACCAACGTGCCGCACATCTACGCCATCGGCGATGTCACGGCCAAGCTGCAGCTCGCCCACGTGGCGGAGGCGCAGGCGGTCGTGGCTGCCGAAACCATCGGCGGCGCAGAGACGTTGCCGATCGACGACTACCGGATGATGCCGCGTGCGACGTTCTGCCAGCCGCAGGTCGCGAGCTTCGGTCTCACCGAGGATCAGGCCCGCGAAGAAGCGCAGGCTCGTGGGTCCGACATCAAGGTCGCGAACTTCCCGTTCGCTGCCAACGGCAAGGCGCACGGCCTGGGAGATGCGACGGGCTTCGTCAAGCTCATCGCTGATACCGAGCACGGCGAGCTTCTCGGTGGCCACCTCATCGGACCGGACGTCTCCGAGCTGCTACCCGAGCTGACCTTGGCCCAGAAGTGGGACCTCACGGTCAACGAACTGGCCCGCAACGTCCACACGCACCCGACGCTGTCGGAAGCACTGCAGGAAGCGATCCACGGCCTCGCAGGGCACATGATCAACTTCTGATCTTCACCGCAAGAACCAACGGCGGCGACCACTTCGGTGGTCGCCGCCGTTGTCGTCGGTGCCCCTCGGCCCGGTCGCTTCTCGGAACCTTCACGCGGCCCGGCGAAGTCTGTGACTTGTCATAGCTCGGTAAGTGAAGAAAACGTCACTTGGTCGACGGTCGGCTGGTAATTTCCGTTCCTGCGCGGGGGAGTCGCGCCGAACAGGAAGCCGGGGGGTGGGGAATTGTCGTCGCCTACATCGACGCTCGCACGCGTCAGCGACGGAGTTGCCAGTGGATTCCGGACGTTCGGCCGAACTCTGGAGCTGGGCGTACTGGCCTTCTTCCACCTCGTCCGCGACATCCTCACACTGCGACATCCGTGGCGCGACACCATCGATCAGGCCTGGTTCGTCGTCACCGTCACGGTGGTGCCGGCAATACTGGTATCCATTCCGTTCGGCGTCATCGTGTCCGTTCAGGTCGGCAGTCTCACCGATCAGATCGGTGCGACGTCCATCGCCGGAGCCGCGGGTGGCCTCGGGGTCATCCGCCAGGGCGCACCGATCGTCGCGGCACTGCTGTTGGGCGGTGCAGCAGGCGCGGCGGTGGCAGCCGATCTGGGTGCGCGCACCATCCGGGACGAGATCGACGCGATGTCGACCATGGGGATCGACCCGGTTCGCCGGCTGGTCACACCACGGCTGGCCGCCATCCTCCTGGTGGCACCGTTCCTGTGCATCCTCATCATCTTCATGGGACTGGCCGCGGGCTATGCGATCAACGTCGGTTTTCAGAGTGGGACGCCCGGTAGCTACATCAGCTCGTTCGCGTCCTTCGCCTCGGTGACGGATCTGGTCGTCGCCCTGGTGAAGACCGAGATATTCGGGGTCATCGTCATCATCGTGGCCTGCCAGCGAGGGTTGTCCGCCGCCCACGGACCGCGCGGGGTAGCCAACGCGGTCAACGCGTCCGTCGTGCTCGGTGTGGTGTCCGCATTCACCGTCAACGTCGTGATCACGCAGTTGGTCGCGATGTTCATGACGCAGAAGTTGGGCTGAGATGGCAACTCCTTCGCGCTACACCGTGCACGGCACCGCTCACCTCACCCGCGGGGTGAGATACCTCGGGCGCAGGCCGTTCGACGTACTCGAAATGCTGGGCCATCAACTGACGTTCTGCGTCAAGGTTCTCGCCGCGATACCCCATACCGTCCGCTCCTATCGGCGTCAGATGCTGCTGATCCTCAGCGACATCACCTGGGGTAGTGGCAAATTGATCGTCGGTGGCGGAACCGTGTCGGTTCTGGTCGTCCTGGGGGTCGCGGTGGGTGCGTCCGTCGGGATCGAGGGATTCAACTCTCTCGGCATGGTGGGGATGGAGCCGTTGACCGGGTTCATCTCCGCGTACGCGAGCACCCGCGAGCTGGCCCCGATGATCGCGGCCATCGGATTCGCGACGCAGGCGGGCTGCCGGATGACGGACGAAATCGGGGCGATGCGCATCTCGGAAGAGATCGACGCCCTCGAAGCTCAAGGGATTCAGTCGATGCCCTTCGTCGTGACCACCAGGGTGATCGCGGGAATCGTCACGATCGTGCCGCTCTACCTGCTGACCCTCATTCTGAGCTACCTGTCGTGTGCCGTGGTGGTTCGCGTTGTCGGTGGACAGTCCTCGGGCACCTACGACCACTACTTCAGTGCATTCCTGCAGCCGGTCGACGTACTGTTCTCACTCCTGAAAGCCGCCGTGTTCGTCGTGACGATCATCCTGATCCACGGCTATCAGGGGTACTACGCCTCGGGCGGCCCGGAGGGAGTCGGGCGCGCCTCGGGCCGCGCCATCAGGGCCAGCCTCGTTGCCGTGGTGGTACTGGACATGATCATGACGCTCGTCCTGTGGGGATTCGACTCGGGCATAAGGATTTCGGGGTAGAGATGGCAGTTTTCGACGATCTGACGGGACGATCGGCCGGGCCGGCCACGCTACGCCTGCGCGGGCTGGCGGTGGCCGTTGCCGTGGCAGTGTTCACAGGCGGCCTCACCGCCTACGCACGCGGGGCCTTCGATTCGCCCTTCGAGCTGACACTCGACGCAGCATCGGTCGGGGACGGTCTGACGCCCGGTTCGGAGGTGAAGTTCCGTGGTCTGTCCATCGGCACGGTCGACAACATCGAGACCGTCGGCTTCGGACGGCAGCGGCTGCAACTGGAAATCGATCCGAGCCAGGCCGGCGAGCTCACCGACACCATGCAGGCCCAGTTCTCGTCCTCGAATGTATTCGGTTCCACTGCAATCGAATTGGTCTCCGACGGCACGGGGGCACCCCTGGCCGACATCTCGACCCTCGAAGTGTCGAAAGACCTGCGAGGTGCAACGGTGACCGGAGTCTTCCGGCGAGTCGCCGACCTCACCGAGGTTCTCGACACCGAGCAGGTGGACCACCTCCTGGACCTCATCGCGAACACTTCCGTCGAGGTGAGTCGAAACCTGAAGCCGTACTTCGACACTGCTCAGATGATGGCGAACAACCAGATCGACCCGCTGGCCTGGAAGCTGCATCGCGGTGCCGAACTGGGCGAAGGAATCGGAAACCTGGTTCCGCCCTTGCTCGATCTGGTGGTGGGAGTGGTGGACAAGAGCGTGTACGTCGAGGCACCCGCCGACCGAGCGCGAACCATCGCCGCCAACGACGGTCTGAGCGATCAGCTGATGATTCCGGTGGGCGACTTGCTGAAGGCGAACAATCCGAACCTGTCCAAGCTGCTGTCCACGGTGCTGGACCTGCTGGTGCCCATCACCGCGTCGATCGGCACATTGGCACCCAGCTACGACCGAGTGCCGCAGGTGCTCGACGGTATCTCCGACGCATTTCCCGTCGTCGACGGGAAGCCTCAGCTGCAACTCGATCTGATAGTCGAAACCATGCCCAATCTGGCCGGAGCCGTTGCCGCACACGAGGAGGCGAACGGATGAAGAAGGTAGCGGGCCCAGCGGTCAAACTGCTCGTCTTCTTCACGGTGACCGCGGTGTGTGCGGTGATCATCGTCGCTGCTCTTCGCACCCCGGTCGGCGGACCGCTGTCGTCCTACGGCGCGGAGTTCGACGACGTGTCGGGCTTGTACGTGGGCGACGACGTGCGCATGTCCGGGGTGCAGATCGGCAAGGTGTCCTCGGTCGAACTCGACGGTGCCCTCGCGCGGGTCGAGTTCGAGATCGAAGACCGACGGCCGATTTTCGCGAACACCCAGGCTGCGGTTCGGTATCAGAATCTTCTGGGGCAGCGGTACGTCGAACTCGTGCAGAAGGATTCGGCGACCGGAGCCCCGTTGGCGGTCGGGGCAACCATCTCCAAGGATCGAACGATTCCGTCCTTCGACATCTCGAAGCTGTTCAACGGTTTCGAGCCGATCTTCGACACCCTCGACACCGCACAGCTCAATCAGTTCACCGAGAACATTCTCCGGATGGTTCAGGGTGACGGGTCCGGACTCGGTCCGGTCCTGCGCGACGTGGATCGCATCACCCAATTCGCAGTACAGCGTGAATCGATCATCGGGCTGCTGATCGAGAACCTCGGGCAGATCTCGGACTCGATCGGCGGCTAATCCGCCTCGGTCGCAGACCTTCTCGAACAACTGCACGGTCTGGTCTCCAAGCTCAGCACCCAGATGGACGGCGTGCTCGCGTCGCTGGATCAGGCCAATTACGGACTGCGACCGTTCGTGGGACTGATGGAGGGTCTCGAGCGGGCATACGACAACAGCTACGCGCCGGTCGACGGGGCACTGCGTCGAATGCTTCCGCAGACCGAACAGGTGACCGAGATGTTGGCACTCGCGCCGGGATTGCTGACGGGACTCAATGCGAGCATTCCGGACCCGGACGCACAGACGTACTCCTGCAGTCGCGGACAGCAGGACATCCCGGGGATCGGGCAGATCGTGCTCGGCGGACAGAATTTGGTGGTGTGCCGATGACCCGCGTACTACGCAAGGGCGTTCGTGACGAGCAATCGGAGAACAAAGCGCACTTCTTCTGGGGCGCGGTCGGTGTCGCGGCCTCTCTGGTCCTGCTCCTGATCGCGGCGGCGTTGTACACGATTCCGTTCGGCGAGCGGACCTACACCGCGGAGTTCGGCTCGGCAGCCGGGGTGAAGCCGGGCGACGAAGTGAGGATTGCCGGTATCGCGGTCGGGTCGGTGCGCTCCGTCGAGCTGGCCGGTGCTCATGTCGACGTCGAATTGAGCGTTCGCTCCGATGTTTTCGTCGGCGATGCGTCGACCGTCACGGTGAAGTTGTTGACCCCGATCGGCGGTCACTACGTGATGCTCACCTCGCACGGTGACGGCGAGCTCGGTTCGGCACCGATTCCGCCGGAGCGGGTGGAGCTGCCCTACGAACTGTCCGACGCGATCGAGTCGGCAACACCGCTGGTTCGCGACATCGACGGTTCGACGCTGCGGGAGACCGTGGCCGAGTTGGACAAGGCCGTCAGCGAACAGCCGCAGTCCACTCGCGCGATCGTGGACAACCTGTCTGCGCTCACCGACACGCTCGCCACGCGGTCCGATCAACTCGAGCGCGGACTCGTCGTATCCGACGAGTACGTCGGTGCGTTGGCCGCCGATCGGGTCATGCTCACCGAACTCGTACGCGAGCTCGGCACTCTGACCAAAGGATTCGGCGACAAGCGCGTCGAGGTCGTCAGTGCTTTCGACCTGCTCGGGAGAATGTTCGAGCTCTTCCACCGTCCCGTGGTCGCATTCGAGAAGGGGCTCGAGCCGTCGATCGTCCAGCTAGAGGAGATCACGCAGAAGCTCTTCGCACAGCTGGGTGACGTGGACGGGGCGATCACGACCATGAAGGAAAGCTCGGACGGTCTCGCCGCTCTGATCGGCGGCGGGCAGGGTCCCGTGATCGACCAGTCGCAGGACACGGTCGTCGGTGTCGGCGTGTGCATTCCGTTGCCGGGGAGGGTGTGCTGATGAGACGCAGATCGGTACGCATCGCCGTGGCGGCAGCAGTCGTCGTCACGCTCGTCGGTTCGGTTGCGTCCGCCACATCGGTCATCGACCCCGGTGCGGGCAACTCCTCGCTGTGTGCCGAGTTCACCGACACGGTGGGGTTGTACGAGGGTAATTCGGTCATGATGCTCGGTGTGGTCGTCGGAACGGTGACACGCATCGAGAACAGCGACGCCGCGGTGGTGGTCACCATGGATATCGACGACAGCCTCAGGCTGCCCGCCGAGGTGGGGGCCGTGACACTGTCGAATTCGATCGTCACCGACCGGCACGTGGACTTCACACAGCCCTACATCGACGGTCCCGAGTTCGACCGGTCGAGTTGTATTCCGTTGGATCGCACCAGAACTCCACTGGGAATCAGCGACACACTCGACGCCGTGTCGGGTCTGGCGTCGGATCTGCTCGGTCCGGCCGACGCCGAGGGCAACCACGACGAGATCCTCGGCGACACCTTGCGTTCGGCCGACGATTCGCTCCGTGGCTCCGGTGCCCAGCTCAACGACAGTCTTCGGCAACTGGCGCAGCTGGTCGGCGATCCTGCCGACAAGGACACCACCGTGCGGCGTCTGATCGACAACCTCGACGGCCTGATCGACACGTTCGTGGTGAGCTGGCCCGAGGTGGCGAAGCTGCTCGACAATCTGAAGCGGGGGATGATCACGCTGTCGGAGTTCACCCAGTCCTTCGGCACCACGGTCGCTCTGACCACCGAGTTCATTCCGCCGCTGGCGCGCAACGTCGCGAAGTACGACGAGAAGGTCTACGCATTTCTCGACCAAGCGGTGCCGGTGGTCGACGTACTACTCGGGCGGGTGGGCGATATCAAGGACATCCTGGCGCAGGTGCCGACCGTAGGCGAGAACTTGATGACGATGTACGACAACGATTCCAGGAGCGGTCGGGTGATCTACCACCCGCCGCAGTTCGAGATCGACACCAATTCTCCCAACGAGGTCTGCGCTCTGCTCAACAAGTACAGACCGACGTGTTCGGCGGACCAGCAACGAGGCGATGTCATCGATGTCGGTTTGGTGCAGCTGATACTGGGTTCGGCGGGATGGCGATGAGGCGCGCGATCACCGGGCTGTGCTGTGTCGCCCTGCTGTCCGGGTGCAGCGTCGACCCGGCCGACCTGCCGATTCCCGGCAGCTACGTGGCAGGCGACAAGTACTCCTTGCGAATCGAATTCGCGAGCGTGCTCAATCTTCCGGAAAAAGCGAAGGTGATCGTCGAAGGCGTCGACGCGGGTGTCCTCGACACCGTCGAGCTGGTGGGGTCGACCGCCGTGGCGACGGTGGACCTGTCCACCGATGTGCAGCTGCCGTCCGACACCGTCGCCGAGCTTCGGCAGTCGTCGATTCTGGGCGAGATCTACATCTCGCTGCAGCCGCCGGCGGATTCGACTCGCGCCGGAGGGGGCGACGCCGGGCCGTACCTTCGAGACGGCGATGTCATTCCGGTCGAACGTACGGTTCCGGCCGACAACGTCGAGGACGTGCTGCGAGGAGTGTCGAATCTGGTGACCGGTGGTCACTACGTTCAGCTGCAGGAGGCGGTGAACAACGTCAACGCCGCGATTCCTCCCGATCCGGCGGAGATCGACAAGGTCAACAACGCGGCGCGGATCGCACTGACCGACATCGGCGACAACACCCCCGAGATCGATCGAATCCTCGGAGCGGCGGAGAAGGTGTCGAACACCGTCGTGACACAGCGAGACGGCGTCGAACGTGTCCTCGAACTCGGTCCGAGACGATCGGACGGACTGGCCGAGGTGCTGTTCAGCGTCGTCCACATGATCTTCACGCTGGGGTACATGTCGCAGAACATCGGTGACGTCCTCGCCGGTCCGTACCCGGAACTCGAGGGCGTGGTCGAGACGATCTCACCGGCACTGATCGCGATCTCCAATTCCGACTCCTCGGTACCGATGAACATGGAGAAGGCGAACACCCTGTTGCGCGAGCGGTTGATTCCCTACTTCGAGTCGACACCGAACATCGCAGTGCGCTCGGTCTCGACCGACGGCGGAGCCGGTGCACTGGCGGACGACATGATCGGGATCCTGCGCGGGATAGGAATCGTGCGATGAGGCCGGGCACAGTCGTTTCACTCCTCGCATTGATGGCCATGACGGTTGTCGGTGTCGTCTACCTGACGGTCGGCGTACTGGACATGAACCCCACACGGAGTACCAACCGCGTTGTGGTGCACATGGATACGTCGGGCGGTTTGATGGACACCTCGCAGGTGACCTCGCGCGGAATCCACGTCGGTCGGGTCGAGAGCATCGCGGTGGTTCCGGGCGGACTCGACGTCACTCTCGCCCTCGACGCCGACCATCGAATTCCCGCGGACTCGGAGGTGGTCGTTGCGAATCTGTCCGCTGCCGGGGAGCAGTACCTGGATCTACGCCCGCGAGGAACCGGGGGTCCCGACCTGGCGGACGGGGACGAGATCGGCAGCGAGCAGGTTCGCGCGTCGATCACCGTCAGTGAGGCCCTGAGCCTGGGTGATTCCCTTGCTGCACAGCTCGATACGAACGCCGTGAAGGGGCTGACCGAGACCGCGTCGGCAGCGATCGACGGTCGCGAAGGAGATGTCGATCGCCTGGTGGAGGCCTTCCGATATCTGTCGGCGACACTGCGTGACAAGAGCGGTGAGATTCGAAGGCTCTACGACAACGCTCAACAGGGCGGACGCAACGCCTACGGTTACGGCCCGGTCATGACCGACGCGGCGCCGTGGGTCGGTGCGACGGGTTCGGGTGTGGCCAATCTGCTCGAGGGCTTCAACGACTACTCGTACGTCGGCGCGGACGTCTGGGACGATCCACTCGGCAAGATCGGCCCGAAGATCGATCAGTATCTGACGCCCCTGTCACCCGACCTTGCCCTCATCGCAACGCTTCTCAAGCCGTACACCGCGCCCATCAAGCCGATGCGAGTGGACGCCGGTTCCATCGTCGACATGTTGCAGGCCGTCTTCCCTCCGGGCGGACCGGCCGAACTGTCCGTCCAGATTCCGAACTGATTGGAGTGACCCCCTCATGGTCGAAGTAGATGCATCCGAAAAGAAGACAGAAGCAGTGCCCGAGGACAAGATTGCGACTGCGCCCGAGAACCCGACGCGGCGACGCCGAATCCGGTGGTCCGTCGTGGGTGCGGCCGTACCGGGGGCAGTGCTGGCGGTGGTGTTCGGCGTGCTGTGGCATTCTGCGGCAGGCGATCTGGCAGCCGAACGTGCACACGAGCAGGACCGGCAGATGGCACTGAACACGGCCACCGAGTACACGGCACGGTCGTTGACGTACGACTACCGCCACCTCGACGCCTTCTTCGAAGGAGTCGACCAGGGGGCGTCGCAGTCACTGCAGGACAGGTACGACGGTGTCCGGGAAGCACTCACCGCGATCATGAACGAGTCCCAGGTGGTGGCGACCGGTGAGGTCCTCTCGGCGGCAATCGATTCCGAATCCGGTGGAGAGTACAAGGTGGCGGTGTTCGCCCAGCAGACGACGCAGAACGTACAGCAGCCCGACCCCGGCAACGTTCCGAATCTTCTGCTGGTGACGGTCACCGACCAGGACGGTCAGTGGATCGTCAGCGACTACGGTCCCAAGACCTAGATTCTCTCCGATGCGCGGGCATTGGTAGCGCTGACGAACTGCGCGAGGCCGCGCACCTCCTGCTCGATCTCGGTCATGCCGCCGGCCGAGAAGATCGACGTGAACTGGTCCTTCTCGAACATGCGCACGCCGAGACGCCCCGATACGGCACCGAGCACCGACTTGACCGGGGCGGCGCTGCGGCCGTAGCTGGTCATGATCGCGATGCGGCCGCCCGGTCGCAGAACACGGACGAGTTCCTCGACCACGTCGAGCGGTTGCGGGATCAGATACAGTGCGGCAAAGCAACATACGGCGTCGAACGTGTTGTCCGCGAACGGCAGCGTTCGTGCGTCTCCCCGCACGTAGGCGGCATGAGGCCCGCGGTTGTCTCGAACGGCGCGGCGGATCATCTGTTCGGAAATGTCGAACCCGACGGCGACGCCCTCTCCGCTGAGGTGGTTCGAGAGGTATTTGGTGAAATTCCCGGGCCCGGAGGCCACGTCCAGCACTCTCATGTCTCCGGACAGTCGCAGGTCCGCCGCGGCCTTGGCGCGTTCGGCGGACATCGAGATGCCGCCGACCCCCATCATGGCGACACCGGCGGGCCGCCACAGCTTTTCGTAGATGGACGCGACCACCGGGTTGTTCATGGCGCGACTCGCGGCAGTCGGCGAGGGTGCGGGCGTGCCGCCCAGCAGCTCCACGTAGCCGTCGGTCGTGTCGGCGGTGCCGCGCAACTCGGCAGGTTCGATCAGCGCCAGAGCGCGTTGCAGAGCCCGGGATTCGGGAGAGGGCGCACCCGCATCGATGGCACCGACGTCGCTGTCCCGGTCGGTCTCGGGCTCGACGGGATACGGCGGCATTCCTGTGCCCTGCAGGCGATATCGGCCCCAGAAGTCCACGTCGCTCACCAGTACGGCCGCCTCGCCGCTGTCGGTGCTGAGCCTGCCCTTGCGGCTGCTGCCTGCAGCGTCCATGAACTCTCGCAGCTCTTCGTGCGGCCGGACGCGGCCGTACCAACGAAAGATGCCGTCGATGGGTTGAGAGTGCCCGCGTAGATCGATCTGCACCTCGAACTCGGCTGCTGGGGTGTCGAACGCCAGCACTGCCGGGCCTCGGTAGTCGGGCTTTCCGGAAAGATCGCTCACAGGTTCTCGTTTCCTTCCTCGCGAACGAACGCAACGTGCAGGGGTCGATCGGATCGGATGTCGATGCCGGTGAGTGCACACGAGGACTCGACGAGACCGCGCACGATGGCGGCTAGGGCGTGTCTCCTAGATGCGAGTGTGGTTGTGCTCGAGAATGTTTCTCGTGTCGAGATTGCAGATGTTCACCGATGAGCAGTGGGGTTTGATCGAGCCGTTGTTGCCTTCGTTCGATGGTCTTCGGGGTCGGGCGTTTCGGAACAACCGGCTGGTGGTCGAGGGTATCGCGTACCGATATCGGGCGGGGGTGGCGTGGCGTGATCTTCCGGCGGAGTTCGGTCCGTGGCAGACGGTGTGGAAACGCCACCGACGTTATGCCGGTGACGGGACGTGGGACCGAGTGCTCGCGGCGCTGCTGAGCGCCGCCGATGCCAGTGGCGGGGTGGATTGGCAGGTGTCGGTGGATTCGACGATCAACCGAGCGCATCAGCACGGCACGAATCTCGCTCGTTCCACAGGGGGATCTGTCGAATTACATGAATCTGCTTGCCGAGCCCGATGATCACGGTATCGGCCGCTCTCGTGGTGGGTTGAGCACGAAGATTCATCACCTCACCGAGGGGAACGGTCTGCCGTTGGTGGTGCTCGTCGGTGCCGGGCAGGCGGGTGACAGTCCGATGCTCCCGGTGTTGCTCTCGCACTTGCGGATCGAGCAGGAGGGGTCGGTACCGGCGCGTACTCGCCCGGATGCGGTGCTCGGCGACAAGGCGTATTCCTCGCGTGCAATCCGAGCGTTGCTGCGGTCGCGGCGGATCGAGGCGGTGATCTCTGAACCTCGCGATCAGCAAGGGCATCGCTTGAACCGGGGCAGCAAGGGTGGGCGGCCTCCGAAGTTCGATGCCGCTAAATACAAGGGCCGCAACGTCGTCGAGCGGTCCTTCAACGCCGTCAAACAGTGGCGAGCATTGGCGACCCGGTACGACAAACTGGCGTTGACGTACCGGGCGGGCGCGCTTCTACATGCGGTTTTTCGGTGGTCGCGCCACATCACCCTTTTAGGAGACACGGCCTAGATGTGTGGTGAACGCGTCGATGGACATGGCGGGCCGATGGTCGTCCGAACCTCCGAGCCACCAGTCCGTCGCAGTCGCCACGGCACCGAACGTCGAGTACGAGATCATCTCCACCGTCGCGGTGTCGACGCCCGGTCCTCGGACGGCGTCGGCCAGAGCTCGCGCCACGCTGTCGGATGCGGCACGCGCGGACTCCAACGCCGGGTCCGACGACGACGCCTCCGACTTTCGGCCGCTCGTGCGGGCCAGAAAGTGGCCGTGGACGAGGAACCGAAACAGGTTGGGGTGGTCTGCGACCACCGAGGCATAGCCGGCGGCACTGCGATCGATGAGCTCGGAGACCGAATCCTCGAGCAGGTCCACCGTGCTCATGATGGTCTCCCACAGCATTGTCTGGACATGCTCGACTATTGCGGCGTAGAGATCGGATCGGTCGGCGAAATGCCGATACAGCTTGGGCTTGGCGGTGCCTGCAGCCTTCGCGATGTCGCCCATGCTGACGTTCGGACCGTGCTCGTCGATGGCGACCAGAGCGGCGGCGACGAACTCTCGTCGCACCGCTAGCCGGTGCTCACGCCAGCGTTCGGTGCGCGCATCGATCTTCTTGCACGGTGTCGAGCGCCGCCCCTTCTCGGGGTTGACACGTCCGGTGACTTGAACCACACTTCGTACATTACCTACTACCGCCGGTACTGGCTACCGTGAGTTTCGGATAGATGTGGTCTCGGGGGAGTCGTCGATCGCGAGGGGGATCGGTTGTGAAGCGTGCACTGTTCGGTGACGGAGTCGATGGCTCGGCGTCTGCGGCGGCAAGGCCGTCGGTATCGACCCGGTTGGCAACCGAGGACCTGTCTGTGGCGCGGGCACGGACGGTGGGACCACGGGACAAGACCGCGCGTCGGCTGCTGAAATCGACTGCCAACAAGTTCTACGACGCCGAAGTCGACATCGACTGGGATTCTCCGGTGGTCGAAGGCCTTCGATGGATGCCAGAGCACCGCATCTCGCTCTACCGAACCAGGTTGTGGGACAAGCTGACCGAAGAGCAGCGTCGCGAACTGGGCCGGCACGAGATCGTCAGCATTCTCTCGTTCGGGATCTACGCCGAAGGGATGCTCAGCGCGAACCTGCTCCGAGTCTTCGGCAGAGGCGCGTTCTCCGATCATTCGTTGTATTCGATAGCCGAGATCGGCGAGGAATCCCGCCATTCGATCATGTTCGGGAAGCTGATCGAAAAGACCGGGCTGACTCCGTATCTGATGCCCAAGCCCGCCCTGCTCATGGGGAAGCTCGGGCAATTTCTGCCACTGGGACCGGCAACCTACGGTGGAGTGCTGCTCATCGAAGAGGTGCTCGATCGAGCGCAGCGGGAAGCCCAGAACGATCCCGAGATGCAGCCGCACCTACGCCAGATGATGCGAATCCACGTCATCGAGGAATCACGTCACATCACCTACGCGCGTGAGGAAATGGTGCGCGCGATGAACGCGACGAATCGGGTGAACCGTGCCGTCCACCGCGTCATCCTCGCGACGATCGCCAATTTCACGTACTTGGCCCTGATCAACCCCAAGGTGTACAGATCCGTCGGTATCAACCCGATTCGCGGAATCGTCACCGCGATGGCCAGCCCCACGTACAAGACCAACATGCAGTTCTTCTCCGAGCCCATGATCCGCTTCTTCGCCGACGCCGGAATGTGCGACGGTGTCGTCACCCGTCGCCTGTGGAAGATGACCCGCGCCATGCCGGACGATCTGGCATGAGTCCGAGATCGTCGGCGGTGCAGTACGATCCCCATGTCGATATCGACTGGGAATCCCCCTGGCAGAGTGATGATTTCGCACTTCCCCTCGATTCGGTGACGTTGCACGGCACTCGGCTGTGGGCGAGGCTGGCCCAGCAGGACAAGCGCACCCTGGCCCTGCACGAGGCGGTGAGCAGATGGAGCACGGTGGCGTACCTGACGGCGATGCTGACCGGTAACCAACTCAGACGGGCAGCGGAGGAGGGGCTCAACAGCGCTGCGTCTCGCAATGCATTCGACGAGGTCGCGGGCAGTTCACGAACCACGATCACCTTCGGACGGCTGGTGCGCGCCACGGACCTGGCTCCCTACAAGCCGCCACGGGGCACGACCACTGCCGTCAAACTGTTGGGCTTCCTGCCGCTCGGTGCGGCGTCGCACGCATCCACCCTGTTGGTCGAGGAGACCTTCTCCCGGTCGATGGCCGCTGCGGTGACGGATCCCGGCATCGAACCCCACGTTCGGCAGGCGGTGAAGATCCACCGGCTCGAGAGTGCCGACCGTTTTGCCTTCGCTCGCTCGGAAGTGGTTGCAGCTCAGAGCAAGTCGAATGCAGTGGCGCGCGCGTACAACCGCGTCCTCCTGGCCGTCCTGGCCAACGTGATTCTCCGTCTCGGTGTGTCGTTCGAGGTGTACCGCTCCATCGGCATCGGCCCTGTTCGGGGCGCGTTCGCGTCGCGGCGTCGACGAGTGGAGATCCGACGACGGGACTCCGCGAACACCGTCGCCTTCCTGCAGTCGGCCGGCATGCTCGACGGCACCGTCACCGCGGCGCTGTGGAGGCTGACCGGAGTCGTGCCGCCGAACGATCGGCGATGAGGAGTCACTGGCTCGGCACGGAGAAGTTCGACCCGGCCGAGTATCAATCCCTGCTCCCGACCGGAGCCGGTACCGACAAGCAGAACGCGGAAGAAGTGCGGACATGAAGAATTTCGAGAACAAGGTAGCCGTCGTATCCGGTGCAGGTTCGGGGATCGGTCGGGCGCTCGCGCTGAATCTGGCGAACCGTGGAGCACAACTCGCGCTGTCCGATATCGACGGAGAAGGACTGGGCGAGACCGTGGTCCTGTGCGAGAAGATCGGGGCCAGGACGGTGCCGTACCAGTTGGACGTATCGGACCGGGCTGCGGTCTACTCGCATGCCGACGCCGTCATCGCAGATTTCGGTCGGGTCAACTTCGTCGCCAACAATGCCGGTGTCGCATTGGGTGCCGACGTGGTGGACATGACCTGGGACGATTTCGAGTGGGTCATGAACATCGACTTCTGGGGAGTGGCCAACGGCACCAAAGCTTTTCTGCCGGCGTTGATCGATTCCGGTAACGGCCACCTCGTCAACGTCTCCAGCGTGTTCGGCCTGATGGGTATTCCCGGCCAGAGCGCGTACAACTCGGCGAAGTTCGCCGTTCGAGGCTTCACCGAGGCGTTGCGTCAGGAGATGAAGGTCGCCCGACATCCCGTCGGAGTGACGTGCGTTCACCCGGGCGGCATCAAGACCAACATCGTGGCCAACGCCCGCGGAATGGACGATCTCGGCACCCCGGACGAGGCCTCGCGCCGCTTCCAGCAAATCGCGCTCACCACCCCGACGCGAGCCGCCAAGGTGATACTCGCAGGCGTCGAGCGAAACAAGCCCCGGGTGCTGATCGGCCCCGATGCCCGTGTGTTCGACGCGATTCCGCGCGTCTTCGGTCCGCGGTACCAGGACTTGCTCGCACCGCTCAATCGCCTCGGGGCGGCAGCCGGCAAGAAGGCCGCGAGAAGATGACCCCACCGGCCGGCTGAATTGGGGTCGTCCGGTTCGTCTCTGCCCGTTACTGTTTCGTGGCACTGACGAACTGGGCCAGCCCCCGGACGTCCTGCTGGACTTCGGTCAGTCCCGACGCCTCGAATACGTCGACGAACAGGTTCTTCGGGAACATCCTCACACCGGCCAGGCCGGTTCCGAAGCCGACGACGGTACCCAGCGGTGCCGGGCGAGGCTCACAGCTGGTCATGATCGCGATGCGTCCACCCGGGCGCACGACGCGAATCAGCTCGTCCAGCACCGTCATCGGCTGCGGAACGAGATACAGGGCGGCGTAGCAGCACACGGCGTCGAACGCGCCGTCGGCATAGGGCAGTCGGGCGGCATCTCCCCGCACGTACGCTGCGCGGGGGCCGCGGTTGTCTCGCACGGCACGGGTGATCATCGCCTCGGAGATGTCGAACCCGACGGCGAGCCCGTCACCGGTGAGAGCCTCCGAGAGGAACCTGGTGAAATTGCCCGGCCCGCATGCGACATCGAGTACCCGTTGCGGTCCGTCCAATCGAAGGTCGGCAACGGCTTTCGCGCGCTCTTCCGACATGGACATGCCGGCGACGCCCATCATCGATACACCGAACGGGCGCCACACCTTCTCGTAGATCGCCGCCACCACGCGGTTGTTCATCGCAATGCTGGCCGGCGACGGATTCGGTGCGGGCACGTTCGGCAAGAGTTCGACGTACCCGCCGTCGGTGTGCGCCAGCCCCCGCAGCACCTCGGGCTCGATCATCTCGAGTGCGCGGTGCAATGCGGTCTCGGCAGAGTCGATCATGGTCGCGGAGGCCGGTCGCCGTAGTCCCGCTCCACCCGCAGAACGCCGAGAGTGGTTGCCAGGCCGTCGTATTGAGTGACCAGCAGGACGAATTCGATGAGTCGTCGCTCGTCGAACTGGGTGGCGAGTTGATTCCAGGTCGCGTCGGAGAGAATTTTGGTGGCGATGAGTTCGTCGACCGCAGTGAGGATGGTCCGATACCGCGTCGACAGTCCCGGTGCGTCGGGTCCGGTCTTGATCAGCTCGAGCAGATCGCGGTCGATGCCCGCCCGCTTGCCCAGCCGGATGTGATGGTCCATCTCGTAGGCGGAATCGCGCAGGTGCGCCACGCGCAGGATCACCATTTCGGTTTCCTTGCGTGAGATCTTCCCGCCGGGCATCAGGTGGCCGCTGTAGAACAGCCATGCCCGATACAGCCCACCGGTGCGCCCGAGGGTGGTGAACAAGTGAGGATTGGGCACCCCCGCACCCTTGGCGATCACCTTGCAGATGACCCAGTTGATGGGCCCGAGGGTTCTGGCGGTACCGGACGGAATGCGTGGTGTGGTCACAGCCACACCGTACCGACTGCCCGGCCGCACGTCACCGGGGCGTAGAAGGCTAGGCTACCCTTTTTGTCATCCAGCACAATTTTTCCTCGGAGGACCCTTGACGAACTCCCATGCCCGCATCACGGCCCTCGCGCTCACCATCGCCGCCCTCGGAGTGACTGCGACGGCGTGCTCGTCCACCGACGCAGCCCCCGACAGCGCAGGCGGCGCCACGAGATCGATCGAGACCGTCCGGGGAACGGTCGACGTTCCCGAGACCCCACTGCGGATCGTCACCCTCGAGCCGGTCGAGCTCGACACCACCGTCGCCCTCGGCGTAATGCCCGTCGGCACCGCCGTGCTCAGCGAGACGAGCGGCGTGCCGTCGTACCTCGGTACCGAAGCGGCGAACATCGCGACCGTCGGTACGGTTGCCGAACCGACCATCGAGGACATCGCGGCCCTGCAACCAGATCTGATCCTGGGCACGGAGACTCGACACGCCGAGTACTACGACCAACTCGCCGCCATTGCACCGACGGTGTTCATGGCATCCCAGTCCGATCCGTGGCGCGAGAACGTCAGGTTCGTCGGGCGCACTCTCGGCAAGGAGAACGACGCCGAGGAACTGCTCACCGACTACGACGACCGGTGTGTGGAGATCTCCGAGGAATTCGACACTGCCGGGCAGACGGCACAACTGATCAGGCCGCGCAACGGTGAGCTGACCCTGTACGGGCCGTCGTCGTTCGCCGGGAGCACCCTCGAATGTGCCGGCTTCACCACTCCGCCGCGGCCGGAATGGGCGGACGAGATCTCGGTCGACATCTCGCCGGAGCTGGCGGCTCAGGCGGCAGCGGATCTGATCGTCGTCACCGCCACCGACCCGTCGGACCCCGCGGCAATTCCGGCGTCGATCACCGCCAACGCCTCGATCCTGCCGAACCCACACGCGGTGGACATGTCCTACTGGATCACCGGAGTCGGGCCCATGGGTGGGCAGACCGTGCTCGACGACATCGATCGGATTCTCTCGGGTCGCGGCTGACGCATCAGATACGGACCGCGCCGGCCAGCGCCGCCGCCTGCTGCGCCCGCGCGACCACTCGATCGCGTGATGAATCGATATGGGCGAGTAGCAGTTCCAGTGCCGAGTCCAGGGTCCCGGCGAGCACGCGTTCGACGATGTCGATGTGTTGATCGATGGCCGAGACCACGGCTGCGGCGTCGAGTCCGCCGAGTATCCGAACCGGACGTACCTTGGCGTTCACGGTGCACAGCGCCTCGGTCAGAGCCGGATTACCCGACGCGGCCAGCAAGGTGACGTGAAAGTTCTCGTCCAGGGACACCAGATCGTCGGTGGTGCCGGGAGGGTCGTCCCGCAAACCGATCCAGGTGTCCAACAGGTTCGACAGCGACGCCCGGTCGACGGACTGGGATGTCGAGCGCGTGATGCCGCGAGCCTCGAGAGTGGAGCGGAGCTCGTACAGATCGGGCAGGTCGCTCAGTCGCGGACGATAGGCGTGCAGCCCGGCGTCGTCGCGAGTGACGAGACCATCGGCCTGCAATCTGGCCAAGGCCTCACGCACCGGAGTGCGCGAGACACCGTACAGCTCGGCGAGACGCTCCTCGCCGAGCCGTTCGGTGGAACTGATGGCACCGGAGATCAGATCCCGGCGCAGTGACGAATAGACCTTCTCGCGAAGGTCCTTGCGCGGCACGATGTGTCCGGTCAGATCGCCATGGCTGCGCGGACGTCGGCCTCGGACTCGGCTCCGCCCACGCCGGTGGACGTGATGCGGCCGGCCTCGAGGATGTAGTAGTTCTGCGCCGACTCCAGAGCGAAGCCGATGTGCTGCTCCACCAACAACACTCCGAGACCGCCGCGTCGAGTGAGTTCGATGACGGTGCGTTCGATCTCGGCAACCACCGACGGCTGGATACCCTCGGTGGGCTCGTCCAGGATCAACATTCGCGGTTCGGTGATCAGGGCCCTCGCGATCGCCAGCTGCTGGCGCTGCCCACCCGAGAGCAATCCCGCTCTACGACCGAGCAATTCCTTCAATGCCGGAAACAGATCGAGTGCCTCGTCGATCAGCGCCTTGCCGCGCTTGCGGCCGTCGGCGACCACCTGCAGATTCTCGGCCGTCGTCAGCTGGCCGAACGACTGCTGGCCCTGCGGCACATAGGCGAGCCCGCGGGCGACGCGGGCGCTGGGGCGCAACGCGCTCACGTCCTCGCCGTCGAACATGACCTTGCCGGAATTGACCTTGAGCAACCCGACCGCTGCCCGCAGCAGGGTGGTCTTGCCGGCACCGTTGTGTCCCATCACCGCCGCGACACCGTCGGCCGGAACCGTCAGCGACGCACCGTGAATCACTTCGCTGCGGCCGTAACCGGTACGCACATCGACCAGTTCAAGCATGACCGGCTCCCTCTTCTGCGATTTGATCGAGTTCCTCGCCCGCAGCCGCGGTACCGAGATAGACCTCTTGGACCTTCGGATCCGCCTGCACCTCGGCCACCGTGCCCTCGGCCAGGACCCGTCCGGCTGCCAACACCGTCACCGAGGTGGCGAACATGCGCATGAAGTCCATGTCGTGCTCGACCACCACCACCGTCCGCTCGCCGCCGATGCGCTGCAGCAGCTGTCCCGTCTCTTCACGTTCCTCGTGACTCATGCCGGCGACCGGCTCGTCGAGCAGCAGCACGTCGGCGTTCTGCACCAACAGCATTCCGATCTCGAGCCACTGCTTCTGACCGTGCGCGAGAATTCCTGCCGGCTTGTCGCGCTCGGCCGTCAGGCCGATGGTCTCGAGAGCCTCCTCGATCTGCGGCAGTACCGATCCTCGACGACGCAACATCGTCAGCACCGACCGACCGGACCCGGCGGCGATGTCCAGGTTCTGCAATACCGTCAGATTCTCGAAGATGCTGGCCGTCTGGAAGGTTCGGCCGATGCCCAGGCGGGCGATCTGATGCACCTTCTTGCCGAGCAGTTCCACGCCGGATTTGGTGACCGAGCCGGTCGCCGGGACGAGGCCGGTGATGGCGTCGATCAGCGTGGTCTTGCCGGCGCCGTTGGGCCCGATGAGGAAACGCAGATCGCCCTGCATCAGCGTCAGATCGACGTTGGTGTTGGCCTTGAAACCGTCGAAACTGACTGTCAGGTCTCGGACTTCGAGGTACTGACTCGACATGCCGGCGTTGCCGCCGAACGTGGGTTGTGGACCTTCGACGTGGATCATCGTGCGAGTTCCTTCTCTGGCTCGTCGCTCGACTCGGGTTGGGGATCGGGTTGCTTCTTGCGTTTGCGCAGCGCGAACACACCGGCGACACCCGCCGGGAAGAACCCGACGACCACCACGAACAGCAGCCCCTGCGCGTACGTCCAGCCGGACGGGAACTGCTCGGACAGCGTGGTCTGAGCCCAGGCGACGCCGAGCGCGCCGAGAACCGGGCCGAGCAGGGTGGTACGACCGCCGATCGCGACACCGATGAGGAACGCGATGGACGGGACGATGCCGACGTCGTTGGGGGAGATGATGCCGACGATCGGAACGAACAGCGCGCCTGCGAGACCCGCGAAGAACGCCGCCGCCACGTAGGCCACGATCTTGACGTTGGCGGGGTCGTAGCCGAGGAACCGCACCCGCTCCTCCTGGTCGCGTACCGCCACCAACAGTTCGCCGTAGCGCGAGTACATCAGCTGGCGGGTGATAGCGACGACAACGAGGAGTACGCCTGCAGCGATGAAGAACAGCATCTGCTTGTTGGCCGGGTCGTTGAGGTTGAACCCGAAGAAGGTGCGGAACCTGTTGAGGCCGTTGGATCCACCGGTGGTCTGCTGGCCGATGAGCAGAATCGCGAACGCTGCGGCCAGTGCCTGGCTGAGGATCGCGAAGTACGCGCCCTTGACCCGACGCTTGAACACGCCGAGACCGAGCACCAGCGCCACCAGGGCCGGCACGAACAGAATGCCCAGGATCGTGGTGATCGGCGAGGTGAACGGCACCCAGTACGAGGGCAGTTCACGGATACCGGCGATCGACATGAAGTCCGGTACGTCGTCGCCGCGGAGATCGGCGTCGGAGATCTTCAGGTGCATGGCCATGATGTAGGCACCGATACCGAAGAAGACACCCTGACCGAGGGTGAGCATTCCGCCTCGGCCCCATGCCAATCCGATTCCGACGGCCACGATGGCGTAGCAGATGAACTTGCCCAGCAGGTTCAGCCGGAAGTCGCTGAGGACGGCCGGAGCGACGGCGAACAACAGAATCGCGGCGAGCGCGAATCCCAGTAGAGCGCCGCGCTTGGCGATGAACTCGCTCATACCAGGCTCCTTGTCTTGACGGCGAACAAGCCCTGCGGTCGGGCCTGCAGGAAGATCACGATGAGCACGAACACGATGACCTTGGCGATCGACGCCGTGGTGCTGTACTCGATGAACGAGTTGAGAATTCCCAGAGCGAAGGCCGCGATGACCGCGCCCTTGATCTGGCCGAGGCCGCCGACGACGACCACCAGGAAAGCGTCGATCAGATAGCTCTGTCCCACAGTGGAACTGGTGGAACCGATCAGGGTGAGTGCGACACCGGCGACGCCGGCGAGACCGGAGCCGAGGAAGAACGTCGAGATGTCGGTCCTGCGGCTCGAGATGCCCGAGGTCTCCGCGAGATCGCGGTTCTGCACCACCGCGCGGATGCGTCGACCCATCGCGGTCTTCTTCAGCGCGATCGACAGCGCGACAACGGCGACCACCGCGAGGACGAGGATGAAGATTCTGGTCTTGGGCACCACGGCACCGAGGATGTCGACGCCGCCGGTCAGCCAACCCGGGGACACGACGTTGACCGCCGGTGCCCCGAAGATGTCGCGAGCGAGCTGCTGCAGGATGAGCCCGACGCCGAACGTGACGAGCAGGGTGTCCAGTGGTCGGTGGTACATACGCTGAATCAGCGTGACCTCCAACAACACTCCCATGGCGCCGCCGACGAGGAAGCCGACGATCAGAGAGATGAACAGTGATGCGCCGCCGGTGGAGACGATCTGCTGCACCACGTAGGCCGTGTACGAACCGGCCATGATGAACTCGCCGTGCGCCATGTTGATGACGCCCATCTGACCGAACGTCAGTGAGAGTCCGAGGGCGGCGAGCAAGAGAATGGATCCGATCGACAGGCCGGTGAACAACTGTCCGATCACGACGTCCATAGGGGAGCTCCTTCGGAGCATGTGAGTGGAACTTCGTAGCAGGCTACGAAGTTCCACTCACATGGGTGGTGGTCAGTTGAGGTCGGAGGCCCAGTCGTAGGTCTCGAGGAACGGGTCGGGTGCAATGGGCTCGGGGGACTCCCACACCGTGTAGATCAGTCCGTCGGCGCGGATCTCACCGATACGGGCGGTCTTGGAGATGTGGTGGTTGTCGCCGTCGATGACGACCTCGCCCTCGGGAGCGGCAAAGCTGACTCCGTCGGCCGCGGCCTGAACGTCCGCCACGGCAAAGGAATCGGCCTTCTCGACGGTGTTCTTCCACAGGTAGACCGAGGTGTACGCGGCTTCCATCGGGTCCGAGGTGGGCTTGTCGGCACCGTACTTCGCCTTGTAGTCGGCGACGAACTTGGTGTTCTCGGGGCTGTCGACGGTCTGGTAGTAGTTCCAGGCGGTCAGCTGGCCCTCGATGTTGGCCGCACCGATGCCGGCGACCTCTTCCTCGGCGATGGAGACCGAGATGACCGGCATGTCAGCAGCTTTGAGGCCGGCATTGGTGTACTCGCGGAAGAACGCGACGTTGGAATCGCCGTTGAGGGTGTTGAACACCGCGTCCGCGTCGGCCGAGCGGACCTTGTTGACGATGGTGGAGAAGTCCGTCGAGCCGAGCGGGGTGTAGTCCTCGCCCTTGATCTCGATGTCGTTCGCGGCCGCGTAGGCCTTGATCTCGCGGTTGGCGGTCTGCGGGAAGACGTAGTCGCTACCGACGAGGTAGAGGGACTTGACGCCCTGCTCCTTGAGATAGTCCAGGGCCGGGATGATCTGCTGGTTGGTGGTGGCTCCGGTGTAGAAGATGTTGTCCGACGCCTCGAGTCCCTCGTACTGCACGGGGTAGTAGAGGAGAGCGTCGTTGTCCTCGAACACGGGCAGCATGGCCTTCCGCGACGACGAGGTCCATCCACCGAAAACCGCTGCGACACAGTCGCTGCTGATGAGCTTCTCGGCCTTCTCGGCGAACACCGTCGGCTCGGACGCGCCGTCCTCGGCGACGACCTCGATCTGCTTGCCGTTGACGCCGCCCGCTGCGTTGATCTGCTCGACGGCCAGTGCGATCGAATCACGCACCGTCACTTCGCTGATCGCCATGGTGCCGGACAGGGAGTTGAGCGAGCCGACCTTGATGGTGTCACCGGAGGTGTCGACACACGAGGCGGCAGAACCGCCGCCGCCGTCGGCAGAGGCGGTATCGCTCGCCTTGCTTCCGCAGGCGGTGGCAACGAGGCTCAATGCAGCCAGCGCTGCGGGAACGACCATGACGCGCTTGAAGGACATGCGCTTCGAGACAGCAGGCATCTACGGCCCTTTCGGAGGTTTTGTATACGGAGTTGTATTCGCGATTGCGAACAGTAAAGGGAAGTTATTGCGTCGGTATGTTCTGCGGTCACGAGTCTGTTTCCCGCGTTACGTGGACGTAAATGCCGCAGGATGACAACTCCTCTTGACATTTTATGACAAGCAGAGTTGACTTTCTGGCATGTCCGGAACGAACAACGTTCGCGCACATCGCAAAGAGGCACGGATCACCCAGGCAGAACTCGGCAAAATCTGCGGGGTGAGCCGACAAAGCATCGTCTCCGTCGAGGGCGGCGACTATGCGCCGAGCGTCTACCTGGCACTGCGATTGGCCCGTGCACTCGATACGACGGTGGAAACACTGTTCGGAAACGAAGGAGAGGCAGAATCATGAGCGCATTCGTCAGAGCAGCCCGATTCGTCGGCGACCTCGACGACGAGTTCTACGCCGACGAGCTGCAACGCGACATCTGGAACGAGGCCTCGGCCGTCGGATTCCAGTCGCTGCTGTGGATCGGTTTGATCGCGGGCGCGATCCTGCCCTTCGCGGCAGGCGTGACCGGAGCGTGGGTGGCGTTGGGCATCTACGTCGCGCTGATCGTCGTGGCCTACGTGGTTATCGGGTACGCACGCGCGCGGGGGATCGACATGTACACCGTGCAGGAGCTTCGGCGTGCCCGCATAGCCGTTGCCTCGGCGCTCTTCGTCCTCTGTGGAGGCGGAGCCGCAATTCGTCTGCTCGCTCGCTACGGTGACGGCAATCTCGGGTCGCTGTGGATCGGGGTGGCCGTCGGTGCGCCGCTCGGCTTCGCCGCGGCGGTCATTGGAGTCAAGGC
The DNA here is from genome assembly GCF_033142325.1 of Rhodococcus sp. IEGM 1370. Classification (NCBI taxonomy): domain Bacteria; kingdom Bacillati; phylum Actinomycetota; class Actinomycetes; order Mycobacteriales; family Nocardiaceae; genus Rhodococcus; species Rhodococcus sp. IEGM 1370. Next base: position 39,352 of record NZ_JAWLRY010000004.1, read on the forward strand.
GCATCAGCGTCGCCGGCGAGAAGCCGAGCTCGCCGCCGAGAAGGCCGAACTACAGGGCTTCGAGGAAACGGACTGACTCTCGTGTCCTTGATCACTCGCGCCGAGTATTACAGGGCGCAAGGATACGTAAAGATATCGTTTCGAACAGTCCGCTCGCAGATCGGAGGAGCGAGAGGTATGTTCTGACCGATGACATCGAGATTCCCTGGATGTTCGCGGCTTGGGTGGGCTGGTCGGAGGCGGGTTCGTAACGCGGACGATTGCGCCCCCGATGTAAAGAGAGGCTCGGGGTCGAGGCCGATGACGACGTGTGAAACCAATCCGTCTTCCATCGCGCCACGAAGCACCAACGAGACCACGTCGGACGTCCACCTTCTGGTGGAGCACGCTAACAGGGAAGTCGAGGCCGTGCGCAGAGACAAGAGTTACCTCAGACTCGTCGGGTCGAGCACGCCGCAGCCCACCATCGAGGTTCTCGGCGGACCGAAGACCATCACGGTTCACGTGGACAACGTGCTGCCGGGTCAGATGTGCGAGGTTCTGCACAACGGAATGCTGTCGTTGAGTCACCGCGTGATCGTGGACGAGAACGCCACCAGCATCACCATCACCACGTTCAACCTCAAGCCGGGCGAATACAACGTCTCACTGCGTCTCGACGGACGGCTGGATTGCGTGACCGAATCGCTCACCGTCGCCGTCGGCGAAGAGCTCGAGGTTCGTCGCAGCTCGTAGGACCCCACTTCTCACTGGGAATTCTTCGCCGCAGGCTGATGCTGGGTGATGCAGTGGATCCCGCCGCCTCGCTCGAACAGCGGCCTCGCGTCCACGGTCACCACATGCCGGCCCGGGTACGCGTCGCGCAGGATCGCGGCCGCTTCGGCGTCGGACGGGTCGTCGTAACTGCAGGCGATCACGCCGCCGTTGACGACCAGATGATTGATGTAGCTGTAGTCGACGAATCCGTCGGCATCACGCAGTGTCCGCGGAGCCGGCACCTCGACGATGTTCCAGTCCGCACCCGAGCCGTCGTGGGTGGCCCGCAAGGTGTCGACGATCAGTGAACTGACCTCGTAGTCGGGGTGAGCCCGGTCGTGTTGCCGATGCACCAGCACTGTTCCCGGTGACGGAATGGCCGCGACGATGTCGACGTGTCCTCGGGTACCGAAACGCATGGAGTCGCGCGTCAGTCCGCGCGGCAGCCAGATGACGTGCTGCGCACCGATGGTTCGTGCCAGTTCCGCTTCGATGTCGGCTTTCGACAGCCCGGGGTTGCGCCCAGGATCGAGCTGTACGGTCTCGGTCACCAGCACGGTGCCTGCGCCGTCGACCGCGATGCCGCCGCCCTCGTTGACTATCGGCGACGTGATTCGCTGCACAGCAGCCTGATTCGCAACGAACTCGCCGATACGACTGTCCTTGTCCCACTGCGCCCAGTCCTGCGCACCCCAGCCGTTGAAGACCCAGTCGACGGCCGCGACCGAACCGTCCTGTGCGTGAACGAATGTCGGACCGATGTCGCGCATCCAGGCGTCGTTCAACGGTGCTTCGACGATGTCGATGTCGCGCGAGAGGTATGTCGACGCGACGGCGCGTTCGGCCGGATCGACGACGACGGTCACCGGCTCGAACGCGGCAACAGCGTGTGCGACGGCCGCCCACGTGGAGCGGGCCTCGTGCTTGGCCGCCGGGTCGTCTCCGAGGGAGTAGCCCTCGCACGGGAACGCCATCCATACCTTGTCCTGCGGAGCGGTCTCGGACGGCATCGTGAATGTTCTTGCAGTGGTTGTCATTTGATCACCGGAGTCGCGGGATGTCCGTCACCGTACGGGGCGTCGGTGTTCACCGGCTCGGTGAGGCGGCCGTACGTGTCGGGTCTGCGTGTCAGTAGGAACGGAAAGAGCTCCAACCATTCTCGACGCTGATCGAGGTCGAGATCGGCGACGAGGACGGCTGATTCGTCTCGGGGTGCCTGAATCAGGATGCGGCCGAACGGATCGGAGATGAACGACGAGCCGTAGAAGGTGATCTCGCCTTCGTTGCCGCAGCGGTTGGGTACCACCATGAACAGGCCGTTCGAGATGCCGTGGCCGACGATGACGTGTTGCCACAGCGGTTGGGTGTCGAAGGCCGGGAACGACGGCTCGGACCCGATGGCCGTCGGATACGCGAGAATCTCTGCGCCGCCGAGCGCGTAACTGCGCGCGACCTCGGGGAACCATTCGTCCCAGCACGTGGGTAGGCCCACTCTCGCTCCACCGAGTTCCGCGGGGGAGTACACGGGATACGGGTCCTCGGCCGGACCGGCCCGGAAGTAGGTGTCCTCGTAATAGCCGGCCGAGATGGGGATGTGCAGCTTGCGGGTTCTGGCCAGCAGTTCTCCCGTCGGCGAGACCATGATGGCGCTGTTGAACCCCAATCCGTCTGCGGCTTCGGACTTCTCGTACAGCGAGGCATGGACGACGATCCCGTTCGCGGCTGCGGCCTCGGCGGCGAGAGTGAACGTTGGCCCGGTCAGCAGATCCTCGGCTTCACTGCCCGGGTTGGCTCCGGCGCGGGTGTCGGCGGGGTAGCGCAACAGGGTGATCTCGGGCAGGAAGACGACCTTCGCCCCGAGGTCCGCGGCAGCGGCGATGGCGTCGAGCAGTTCGGTCTTCAACGCTGCGGCATCGGGGTTCCAGCGATGCTGCACCAGTCCGACGCGGAGCGGCGCGCGATCGGTCGGGGTGGTGCGGGTCAGAGCCTCGGGAGCCGAGAGATTAGTGAGTGTCAGCATGCTGATCTCCTGTTAAAACGAATGTGATTCGTTAAGTATCGTGGATGTCTGCCTCGAACGCAACAGATACGGGAGAAATGCTGTGGGACGACCGTCGGCACCCCTGCTCGACCTCGATCGCATCACGACGGCGGCACTGACTCTCGTCGAAGAGTCGGGTGGATTCACCATGCCTCAGCTGGCCAAGAGGCTGAAGGTCAGTCCGTCCTCGCTCTACAACCACGTGTCCGGACGTGACGAGATCATCGAGTTGCTGCGGGGCCGGGCGATGTCCGAGGTGGCGATGCCGGAGGTCGGTATGCCGTGGCGTGAGGCGCTCGCCTGGATCGCACGCGGCTACCGAAACAGCTACGGACGCTACCCGCGGCTGATTCCGCTGCTGACGGCTCAGGCCGTGAACAGCAGCGCTGCGTTCGGGATGTACAACACGCTGGCGCGGGTGCTGACAGACGCCGGCTTCGTGCCCGCCGACGTGCTCCGCATCATCACCGTGCTCGACAGTTACGTGCTGGGTTCGGCGTTGGATCTGGCAGCTCCCGAGGCGCCGTGGCTCAGCAGCCGCGACGTGGAACCGGAACTGAGAGCTGCACTGGACACCGCGGGAGACCTGCGCGAGCGATCCGAGGATGCCTTCGAATACGGACTCCGAGCGCTGCTGGCCGGATTCGATCCCACGCCTGCGGACATGCTCGACGGCTGACCGAGGCCGCTAGTCTTCGACGATCAGCGACGGAGTATCACGGCGGAGAATGTTGCCCTTGAAGAATTCCGGCTTGCGCAGTGCAACCACCGCCATGACGACCATGCCGAGAACGATGATGCCGACGCCGATGAGGAACACCATGCCGATGCCGAACAGTGATGAGCCACTGCCGAATTCGGGGTCCCAAGCGTCGACCGAGGTCTGCACGAACACCACTGCCATGCCGACGCCACCGAGCAGCGGAGCCAAGAACTTGAAGAACACGTTGCGTGTGCTGGTGAACAGCTCTTCGCGGAAGTACCAGACACAGGCGAATGCGGTGATGCCGTAGTAGAAGCAGATCATCAGTCCGAGCGCGGCGATGGTGTCGGTGAGAACGTTGTCGCTCACCACCCGCATCACGGCGTAGAAGCCTGCGGACGCTCCTCCTGCCACCAGCGTCGCGAAGCCCGGGGTGCTGAATCTCGGTGTGATGGAAGCGAACCGCTTCGGTAGGGCCTGGTAGTGCCCCATCGCCAGCAACGTGCGGGCCGGCGAGATGAACGTGGCCTGCAGCGAGCTGGCGGAGCTGCTCAACACGGCCAGGGACAGCAGGATCGCGAACGGACCCATCACCGGCCCGGCGAGGGCGGCGAACACGTTGTCGGTCGTGTCGGGATTCTGCAGTCCGTTTCCGGTGTCACCGGTGCCGGCGAAGAGCAAGGTGGCCACTGCGGTGAGCAAGTACAGCACGATGATGAAGAACACTGTGACCAGCGCAGCGCGTCCGGGAATCTTTGCGCTGCCGGAGGTTTCCTCGTTGACGGTCAGACAGACGTCCCAACCCCAGTACATGAAGATCGACAGCGACAGGCCGGCCGTGAACGCCGAGAAGCTCGGAATGCCGAACGGATCGAACCAGTCCAGGCTGAACGAGATGTCCTCGGCCCCGTCGCCTGCACCGACCTTGACGAACGCGGCCACGATGAACCACGCCATGACCAGCAGTTGGAAGCCGAGCATCGTGTATTGGACACGCTTGGTCTCCTGCATGCCGCGATAGCAGAGCCACGCTGCCAGCGCCATGAACACCAGGCAGGTGACGATGTTGACGAGCTTGTTGCCGGTCAGGTCGGCCAGTGAGTCGTTGCTGGTGACCTGGGCGAGAAAGAGGTAGAAGAAGTCGACGGCCACTCCCGCCAGGTTCGAGAGCACGATGATGGTGGCCGCGATCAGGCCCCATCCGCCCATCCAGCCGACGTACGGGCCGAAGGCCTTCGACGCCCACGTGAACGACGTGCCGCTGTCGGGCTCGGCCGCGTTGAGTTCGCGATAGCCCAACGCCACCAACAACATCGGGATGAAGCCGACGATGAAGATTGCGGGCAGGTGCACCCCCACCTCGGTGACAGTCGGCCCGAGCGAGGCGGTGAGCGCGTACGCGGGTGCGATGGTCGAGATGCCCAGGACCACACTCGCGAGCAACCCAAGCTGGCCGGCCGACAGGCCCTTGGACTCGACGTCCACTACCTTGTGCTCATTCATCGCCGGCCTCTCTCGGAACAACGATCATCGGAACGGGAACGACCCGAAGCATCTTGGCGGCAACAGATCCCAAGAACAGGCGGTGAGGTTGGGCCAGTCGCGACGACCCCACCATCAACACGTCGCCGTCGTGCCAGTCGAGCGAGGAGGCGGCCTTCTCGATGCCGGAGCCCTCCGCCACTCGCAGCTGCACGTCCGATCCCGCGGGCATTTCCGCTTGCACGGTGCGCAGCACTTCCTCGGCCTTGGCGAGACCACTCTGTCCCCGTGCCGATTGCTCTTCGGCGGACACGAGGGAGAGCAGGCGCAGCGGCAACTCTGCGGTGACGGACAGGTCGGTGGCTGCCTCGATGAGCTCCGCTGCCCCTGGACGATTTCCGATAGCGCAGGTGATCTCGCGAATGCGTTGCGGCGGAGAATGTCGATACCCCCGCGGAGCCAGCGCGAGCGGCACATGAGCCACGTGCAGCAGATCGCTGGTGACGGTACCGATCGAATGGCGTCCGAGCAGACCGTCACCGGCCGCACCGACCACGATCATGTACGCGTCGAACTCACGGACGGCGTCGAGCAGGCCCTGAGCGAAGGACTCGTCGAACAACAGGTGCGCGCGTGCCTGCACGTCCTCGGGTACGAGGGTGAGTGCCTCGTCGAGCCAGCCGGTGGCCCGATCGATCAGGATGTCGTCGTATCCGGCCTCGACCGGCGCTTTGGACGGCACCGGACGCTCCTGCGGCAGCACCAGACAGATGTCCAGCGACGCCTGCAGCGAACGCGCAAGCGTTGCCCCCAGGGCGATTCCGTCAGCGCCACTCGGTGTTGCCTGGTACCCCACGATCAGACGCATGGGCGGACCTTCCCTGAGGTTGGGCGAGCTAATGGCAGGTGCTACCGGGATCGGTGTGGCACGACTTCGGTTCCGACGGTGCGACGTCGAGCGAGGGGTTGCGATCGAAGAACCCGAACGGCTTGAGCCAGAACGAGACCGTGTCCGCGGGCATCACCGGCCAGTCCTCCGGCCGAGTGATGTGGTGGATGCCGAAGGTGTACCAGACGACGACATCGGTGTTCTCGATGCTGCGATCCTTCTCGGTCCACTCCGGAAGCCCGTGGTCGACGCCGCTCTGATTGACGAACTCGCCGCTGGGCCAACGCTCGTCGGGTGAGTTCGGGGTGACCCAGACGGTGTGGCCGATCACCTGGGCGCGCTGGAAGATCGGCGACGCGGGATCGAACATCGACGGAATCGCCGCTCCCGGAACCAACTTGTAGGCGGGCCGGGTGCCGAGGCCGTTGGTGACGTTGTCGTTGACGACCTTCCACGCCTTCTGGGTGTTCCAGTCGTAATCCTGCTTGCCCTCGGCCTCGGTGGTCAGGGGAGTGTTGACCTGAGTCAGTGCGAGACCGTAAGGATTGTCCGGACCCATCGGAACTCGTTGCGTCTCACTGGCATACACGGTGTTCTCGGTGCCGTCGATGTCCAGATCGAGTCGGGCGACCAGGAAGTGCTGGTGGTAGGGCGCGTAGGTCCGGTTGTCGACCAGAGTTCCCGACGGATGCGTGCCGCCCTCGGCAAAGTGCGTGACGACCATGATGCCCGTAGCACGAACCTCGCACTCGATGTTGCCGTCCTGATAGAACCGCCAGTAGACGAGGTACTCGTAATTCGCCACGGTGGCATGGAAGCTGACCGTGAGGCGACGCATCCGCCGCACCTCGGCTCCGGCATCGTGATCGACGTGCTTCCACAGCACGGCGTTGTCTTCCTCGTGGATGCAGATCGCGTTGGTGATCGTGTACGGCTCACCCTTGCTGTTGTGCAGTACCGCGTCGAGATAACGGATCTCGCCGAGGCAGTCGCAGCCCAGCTCGAGGGAGGTGGTCATGAAACCGAGACCCCACTCGCCGATGTCGAACGCGGTGCGTCGATAATGATCCTCGGTGTGATCGCGATAGGGAACCACCATCTCCGCGAACGAGATTCGATTGGCGACGGACCGCACGTTCCCGTTGTCGTTGTAGCTGACGGCGTGCAGCGTCATGCCCTCGCGGTAGTTGAAGCCGACTCGCAGCGACCAGTTCTGCCACGTCAACTTGTTGCCGTCGAGCTCGAACGAGGGCCCGTCGGACTGAGTGATCTCGAGGCGCTTCAAGGGCGGGCGTGTACTCGCGTTCCTGATTCGCTCCGGGATATGGCGAGGGACGTACTCGCCCATGATCTCCGGACGCTCGACGCGATACGTGTCCTCGATCTCGAGCAGCTCCATCGTGTTCACGTCGATCACGCAGTGAAATCCGCCCACCGGTCCGGCGTAGGGATTGGCACCCTCGGCAGCTTTGACCCACGTGTCGGACCAGCCGAGGCGTCGACCCTTGTACTTCTCGGGCGTCACCGCCTCGCCGTAGGTCCAGGTGTCCATGAACACCAGATCCAGATCGGTGATACCGCGATCGGCAAGGGCGGCAATCACATCGGGGTGGGCGCGGAGAGCCGCGTCGGCCTCCTCCCACTCGTCGACGGTGAAGTTGGGCTGTACATCCGGGATGTGCGTCCACGATTCGGTGGTGCGATCGTCCAGCGACACGACGGCCTTGAAGGTCGTGTTCTCGGCGCGGTTCAACACCACCGAGACTGCTCGACGCGCTGGCACGGTCCCGGACGCGTCGAACGCGGTGATCTCGGACTTCGCGGGCTCGATCATCTCGATCGAGGCGTAGCGCCAGCCGTCGCCCACGCCGTGATCGCGGCCGAGAACCTCGGCTACGGCGGCGAATTCGTCGCTGGACAGGGGATCGAGGGGATGAAAAGTCATCGAAGTGTCTCCGTCGAGCTCATGACGTGCTTGATGCGGGTGTAGTCCTCGACGCCGTACGCCGAGAGGTCCTTGCCGTAACCGGAGTACTTGAATCCACCGTGCGGCATCTCCGCCACCAGCGGAATGTGGCAGTTGACCCAGACGGCACCGAAGTCCAACGCCGCCGAGATGCGGAGTGTGCGTCCGTGATCGGAGGTCCAGACGCTCGATGCGAGTCCGAAGTCGACGTCGTTGGCCAGTGCGATCGCCTCGGCCTCGTCGGTGAACTTCTGCACCGTGAGCACCGGGCCGAATGTCTCTTCCTGCACGATGGGGTCGGACTGCTGCACGCCGGTGATGATGGTGGGCTCGAAGAAGAATCCCTTGTCGCCGATGCGCTTGCCGCCGGTGACGATGGTGGCATGAGCGCCGATGCCGTCGACCTTTGCGCTCACCTGACCGAAGTGGTTGACGTTGTTCAGTGGGCCGAGGAAGGTATCGGGGTCGTCGGGCAGGCCGACCTTCAGCGTCTTCGCCTTGGCTACAAGGGCATCGACGAGGGCGTCGTGTACCGACTCGTGCACCAGTACGCGGGTCACGGCGGTGCAATCCTGGCCGGCGTTGAAGAACGCAGCCTCGGCAATTCCGTCCGCGGCCTTGCTGATGTCGACATCGTCGAACACGATTGCCGGTGCCTTGCCGCCCAATTCGAGGTGGGCCCGCTTGAGCTGCTTGGCGGCGGCCACGGCCACCGCGATGCCGGCGCGGACAGATCCGGTGATCGACACCAGGCCTGGAGTCTTGTGTTCGACGATCGCCGCTCCGGTGCCGCCGTTGCCGAGAACGACGTTGAACACTCCGTCCGGAACGATGCCCTTGGACAGCTTCGCCAACACCAACGTGCTCTCGGGAGTGGTGTCACTTGGCTTGAGCACGATGGTGTTTCCGGCGGCCAGCGCGGGACCGATCTTCCAGATCGCCATCATGAACGGGTAGTTCCACGGCGTCACCTGGCCGACGACACCGATCGGTTCGCGTCGAACATAGGAGGTGAAGCCGTCCATGTACTCGCCCGCCGACTTGCCCTCGAGCATCCGGGCCGCGCCGGCGAAGAATCGAATCTGATCGGCACCGACGGTGACTTCCTCGGCGGCGATGGTGGCCTTGGGCTGGCCGGTGTTGCGGCTCTGCGCTTCGACGATCTCGTCGCTGTGCGCTTCGATGGCGTCGGCGAGCTTCAGCAGCACCTTCTGCCGTTCGCCCGGCGTCGTCTTGCCCCAGGTCTCGAATGCGCTGGCAGCGGCCGACATCGCGGCCTCCACATCGGCGGCGTCGGACACGGGGGAGTGGGCGACAACCGACTCGTCCACCGGATTCACCACATCGAGCATCTCGGTGCCCGAGGGCGTCACGAACGCCCCGTCGATGTAGTTCTGCAGGACAGGCACCGTCATCACTGAAACCCCTAGCGTCGACTGTTTCGGTTCTGCAAAGCCTGCACCTACGGACGAGACTTCGCCACCCGACAAGATGTCCAATACTTCCCTTCGAATCAGGACGAGATGTCGGTCTCTCGCGCCAGAGCTCTGACGCCCGCGATGAAGGTATCGAGACCGAGTTTCTCGAACGCCGCTCTAGCCGTGGCATCGCCCAGATGCGGGGCGGCAGCGAGTATGTTCGGGAACTCGTCGGGATCGAGTGATTCCATCGTCGACGCCACCTCGTGCTCGACGTGTGCCCGACGCTCCGGCTCGACCTCGACGCCGGTGAACAACGGTTCCGTGATCAGAGAAATGGCGACCCGAACACCCTGACGAGCGAGCTGGGTGGCGTCGGGAACGGAGAAACCGGCCTCCCGCAGGAGTTTCAGGCTCAGTTCCATCGCCGCTCTGCTATTGGGAGAGAACAGCATCCGGGGTACCACGATGGTCGCGGCTCCCGGGTGTGCGCGCAGGGCGCGCATGAAGTCCTCGTGCACGGTGCGCAGTTGGTCCCACCACGCAGCGGTGGGATTCGCGGTGATCTCGATGTCCTGGCAGACGCGGTCGCCCATGGCATCGAGTAGCTCGTCCTTGTTCTCGACGTGCCAGTAGATCGCCATGGGGGACACGCCCAGTTCGGTGGCGATCTTGCGGATGGTGAGCGAGTCCAATCCGCGGTGGTACGCGACGTCCAGCGCGGCGTCGACGACGGCAATCCTGGTCAGGCGGGGCATCGGCAGAACTATACAGCTGTACGAGTCGGTGCTAGCGTTACTTGTACTTAGTACGAGAAAGGGGCGGAAAGTGGACGACGTCATCCTCGTCGGCGGCGGAATCATGAGCGCGACTTTGGGAACGCTGCTGCAAAGACTGGAACCGAGTTGGTCCATCCGAGTACTCGAGCGATTGCCTCGGGTGGCAGCCGAAGCATCCGACGGATGGAACAACGCCGGAACCGGTCATGCAGGTCTGTGCGAGACCAACTACACGACACTGCGATCCGACGGGTCGGTCGACATCGATCGAGCCGTGGGGATCGCCGAGCAGTTCGCGACCACCCGGCGCTTCTGGTCGACGCTGCCCCAGGCGGACTTCGTGCGCCCGGTGCCGCACATGACGCTCGTACGGGGTGCCGAGAACGTCGAGTTCCTGCGCGCACGGCACAGGGCGTTGCGTGCGCATCCACTGTTCGAGGCAATGGAGTACACCGAAGACGCTGCGGTGCTTCGGCAATGGGCACCGCTGGTGGCAGAGGGCAGGACGGGGACGTGGGCGGCGACCCGAGATGCCACGGGTACCGACGTCGACTTCGGCTCCGCGACGCGGCAGCTGTTCGATGCCATGTCTGCCGCAGGCGCGAGCGTCGAGACCGGCCGTGAAGTGCGAGGGTTGACGCAGGACACAGATGGATCCTGGCGACTCGACGTGCGCGGCGGTCGGCCGGTGGAGCGTGCTCGCTTCGTGTTCGTCGGAGCCGGTGGCTGGGCTCTGAAGCTGCTGCGCCGAGCCGGAATTCCCGAGGCGCGAGGCTACGGACTGCTGCCGATCAGCGGGCAGTTCCTGCGCTGCGATCGACCCGAGCTGGTCGATGGGCACGACGCCAAGGTGTACGGCACTCCGCCCATCGGAGCTCCGCCGATGTCGGTGCCGCACCTGGACACTCGAATCGTCGACGGGCGGCGATCGATTCTGTTCGGACCGTTCGCCGGGGCGAACCCGAAGTTTCTGAAACACGGATCCCTGATGGACCTTCCACGCTCGGTCAACGCGGACAACATCGGCTCGCTGCTGTCGATGGCCCGCAGCAACACTCCGTTGATCGGGTTGCTGCTCTCCGAGCTGACCGCGACGCGGAGCAGGAAGATCGCTGCGCTCCGTGAGTTTCTGCCGCGCGCCGATTCGGCGGACTGGTCCATCGCCGACGCCGGGCAGCGCGCCCAGATCGTGAAGGACAGTGCACTGCAATTCGGCACCGAAGTGGTTGCCTCGAAGGACGGTACGATCGCCGCCGTGCTCGGCGCGTCTCCCGGTGCATCCACTGCCGTGCCCATCTTGATCGAGCTGTTGACTCGGTGCTTCCCGAACCGACGGTGGGACTCCCACCTGAACGAGCTGCTCACCGGCTAGCCTGTGGCGGTGGCAGACACAGAGGTGGGGTACCGACAGATCGCCGACGACACCTGGGCATTCATGCGGCCGCCCGGAAGCTGGGGCCAGACGAACACCGGCCTCATCGTGGGACCGGGTTCTGCGTCGATGCTGATCGACACGGTGTGGGACGTGAACTGGGCAGAACGCGTCGTTGCCGACACCGCCGAGCTGGTGGCCGACGCGCCGATCACCGAAGTGCTCAACACCCACTCCGACGGTGATCACTGGTGGGGAAACGACACCGTCCCCACCTCGGCTCGCATCACCACCAGTGCCGCTTCACTGCACGCCATGAAGGAGGAAACACCTCCGAAAGGTGTGCACGCGTTCGCCTCCCTCGGTGCGAGGATCGGCTGGGTGCCGGGACCGGTCGGTGCAATGGGCTCCTACATGAACCGGGTCCGCGGTGACGCCACCTTCCCCGGCGCTCTGCCGCGGCTGCCGGACCACACCTTCGAGACCACCGAGACCATCGACGTGGCAGGACGATCCGTACACCTGCGATACCTGGGCCCGGCGCACACCGAAGGCGACCTCATCGCACACGTACCCGACGTCGGAGTGGTGTTCGCCGGCGACCTGTTGTTCATCGACGCCACCCCGGTGCTCTGGCACGGTCCGCTGCAGAACTGGATCGACGCCCTCGACCACCTCCTCGAGCTCGATGCCGCCGTCTACGTCCCGGGCCACGGACCCCTGTGCGGCACCGCCGAGATTCGCGCCCTCCGCAACTACTGGACCTGGGTGTCCGAGGCCGGGCGCAGCTGCTTCGACGCCGGACTCGCGCCTACCGAAGCCGCCCAGAACCTGCTGAAGTCAGGCGAATTCGGACAGTATGCGCACTGGGACTCACCCGAACGACTCATCCTGAGCATGAGCACCCTCTACCGCCTGTGGCGAGGTGAGCCGCCTGCGCCACCCACGCTGACGCGTCGAGCACGTGCGTTCGCGGACGCGGGGAGATTCTTGCGAGAGCACTAGGTGTGCTCACCGCGAGTGCGGCTCCGGCGCGCCGAACTGCTGTGTCAACGATGCCGCGTGTGCGAACAGTGTGGTCGGATCCGGTTCGGCTGCAGAGGGTTCCAGTACGACGGTGGTGGCACCGGCATCGATCCAGCGTTGCAGGTTGTTCGTCGCGTCATCGGGGCCTGCGGCAACGTAGACGACCACGTCGTGGGCGGGTCCGCCGTCGATGTGCCCGATGGCCGTTCGCACCTGATCCGGTGACGTCTCGCTCGTGAGGATGGTTCCCACAGCGGTGCGGCCGCTCAGGGCGAGGGTCTTCGGCCCCGTCGCACCGACGAGCAGCGGCGGCGGTTGCAGCGGAGGCCAATTCAGCTGCACGTTGTCGAGTGAGACGTACCGACCCTGCACGGTGACGCTCTCGCCCGCCAGCAGTGAGGTGAGCGCCGTCATCTGCTCGCTCAGCAACGTCAGCGGCGACTGTACGCGCGCCCCGATCTGGCCCATCCACGACTGCACACCGTGTCCGAGCCCGACGCGGAGCCGCCCTGGGTGGACTCGGGCGACGGTAGCGATCTCCATGGCGGTGGCTGCCACGTTCCGCATCGGAGTGGGTAGCACCCCGATGCCGACGTTCAAGCGTTCGGTGTTCGCGAGAACCAGTGCAGCGGTGGACAGTCCGCCGGAGTAGAAGCAGTCTTCCCACAACCACACTTCGTCGACGCCTGCCCGGTCGGCTGCACGTGCCGCCTCGACGAGATCCTCCGGCGCAAGTTCGGGTCTGAGTACAACGCCGATTCGTGTCATTGCAGTCTTCCTTTCTTCTCAGCGAACGAGGTAGGGGGACACAGAACTTCGGTGCTCGTCGATGTCGAGGTCCTTACCCAGTGGCGGGAATGCGCGTTGCGGGCAGTTCGAGCGCTCGCACACCCGACAGCCCGCTCCGATCGGCGTCGCCGCTGCCGATCCCTGCACGTCCAGACCGTCCGCGTACACCAGCCGTCCGGCGTGGCGAAGTTCGCAACCGAGGCCGATGGCGAAGGTCTTGCCGGGCTGACCGTATCGTGCGGCGCGTCGCTCCACGGTCCGCGCGATCCACAGATAGCTGCGGCCGTCGGGCATCTCGGCGATCTGCGTCATGATCTTGCCCGGATACGCGAACGTCTCGTACACATTCCACAGCGGGCACGTGCCGCCGCTGGACGAGAAGTGAAAACCTGTGGCGGACTGACGCTTCGACATGTTTCCGGCGCGGTCGACGCGGACGAACGAGAAGGGCACACCCCGCAACTCGGGTCTCTGCAAGGTGGAGAGTCGATGGCAGATGGTCTCGTAGCTGACCGAGAAGAAGGCCGAGAGCCGCTCGATGTCGTACCGGAAATCCTCGGCCACGTCATGGAACTGGTGATACGGCAACACGGTCGCGGCCGCGAAGTAGTTCGCGAAGCCGAGCACCGCCAACTTCTTGGACGACTCACTGGTGAAATTGCCTTCGTCGGCCATCTTCTGCAGCAGGTCCCCGCATTCGAGATAGGCGAGTTCGGCGGCGTACTTGAACACCTTCTGCCCGCCGGACAGATGCGGTGAAATCTCCAGTACTCGCGTCTGGGGGTCGAACCGGTGCAGCACGTTCTCGCCGAGGTCGATCCGATTGACGATCTGCACGTCGTGGACCGTCCGCAGCCGCTTGGCGATCTCGCCGCCGATATCGGCGCGATGGAACCGGATCCTCGAGGTCAGAGCCTCTGCTGCAGTGTCCAGTTCGTGCAGATAGTTCTGTCGCTGATAGAAGTAGTCGCGCACTTCCTCGTGCGGCTTGCTGATGGAACCGCTGCCACTGCCGTCCGAGAAACGCTCCTCGGTAGCAGCCAACAGCTGAGCCGTCGTATTGCGGTATCGACGGTGCATGTTGACCATCGCCCGCGCCAGCTGCGGGTGCGAGCTGACCATCTGCGCGATCTCGTGCGCGTCGGCGTCGATCCCCATGTCCTGATCGAGCGCGACCTCACGGAGTTCGGCAACCAGTCTGGTGTCGTCCTCGGAGGAGAAGAACGAAGTGTCCACGCCGAACACCTCGGAGATCCGCAGCAGCACCGGCACCGTCAGTGGACGCACGTCGTGCTCGATCTGGTTGAGATAGCTGGCCGAGATTCCCAGCTTCTGCGCCAGCGACACCTGACTCATGCTGCGTTCGCTGCGGAGCTGCCGAAGCCGCACGCCGACGAAGGTTTTGGACATATCGCCAGGCTACGCCTGCGAAGAATTGCCTTAACAGCATTGGCAATCGGCTGCTGAGTCACAATTCGGCGTTCATCGGGAACATTAGCCGAAGTAAAGGCGTATACCGGTATACGAGCTATTCACCACGCACCACGAGGAGCGGTCATGTCCAACCGTCAACGCACATCCGAAGTTTTCAGGGACGTCGTCGTATTCGTCACCGGAGCCGTACTCGTCGCATCCACCGTCTGGCTTCCCGTCCAGGGCGACCAGGAAGTCACCGGTGCCATTCTGGTGCTCGGCATTCTCGCTGCATCGACCGCGCTGTGGGCCATCGGATCGTCGTCGAGGCAAAGCCACTGGACCCATGTCGGCCTCGGCCTGCTGCTCGCGGTCTCGCCCGCACTGATGGTGTTCCCGTCCGGATTGCTGGCTGCGGACCTGTTCGCCATCATCGGCGGAGTCGTGATCGCCGCGATGGGTGCGCTCGGGGTGCTCTCCTCGCGTCGGACACCGACCACGTCGCGAGTGGTTGCGACCAGCGACGAGCGTAGCGGCGTCCGTATCTGAGACTTCTTTGCAACTGGTGCTCCACTCCCGGGGGTATGTGCGACGAATGTCGTGCACGGCTCCGGGAGTGGAGCATTTTGTGCTTTCAGGGCCTGGTGGAACAGGTGCTCCACTCGACGCGGCAGATCCGCTGGATCCCGCATACGAGCACGGGAGTGGAGCACCGTGTGCAGTCATCGCCTCGATTCCCGACGTCGTCGGATCACCGACGCGATCTCGCCGGCGATGACGTCCGGTGCAGCCAGTACGTCGAATGCCGAGTAGCGCAGCACCAGCCAGCGATCGAGCACCAGCGCGTTCTGCCTGCGCCGATCCTTGCTGAATACTCCAGCTGCACTGTGGAATTCGCGTCCGTCCACTTCGACGATCGTTCGGCTGCGACGGTCGACGAGGTCGCAGATGTAGGGACCGACTGCCGCATTCATCTCCAAGTACAGCCCGATCCGGTGCAGCGCACGTCCCAGTGCCCGCTCCGGTTCCGAGGCGAATCTGGTCACTGCCAGCCGAACTTGGCGAGCCAACTCTGCGTTGCCGCGTCGACCCGGGAATCGTTCGAGCAGGCGGAGCAGCGACGCGGGGTGGAGTCCGAACTTCAGGCGTTCGTCGATCAGCAACTCGGCCTCGGCGCGGGGGAGTACCGCCAGGCAATCGAGAATCGTCTGTGCGGGAGTGGTGCACGGCAGGGTCTCGACCTCGTCGACGAGCCTGGAATCGAGTGTCCGACGGTGCAGCCGAAGCCATGGCGGCGGCCGCAATCTCACCGAGCGAGGGACCGTGGCGTCGAGGGTGGTCGGTTCGGTCGTCCAGCCCCGTAGGTATGCGGCCGACCGGTGACTGAGCACGGCGTCCGGTCGCCACAGCGAAACGGCCCGACATCGATCCATCGTCGACGGTTCCCCTCGCATGTGGACCGTCGGCAGAACACGGGTGAAGCGTCGCGAGACGGTGCTGGGGTGGAGCCCGGAGGCCAGGAGCTGCTGAAAGGTGGCGGGGCCGGGAGTGGAGCCTGCGGAATGACCCTTCGGTCTGGGAGTGGAGCCTGCGTAATGACCTGTGGGTCCGGGAGTGGAGCCTGCATCGGTGTTGTCGGGTGTCATGTTTGCAGCGTCGGGGATGGTGCAGATGTCCCCCGAAGCTCGACCTGGGGGAATGGAATGCCCTGTGGATAGCTGCGTGTCTGTGGATGAGTGCACGTTGCGCTCCACTCGGGGGCGTCGGACGCGTGATTCCCGCGGCAAAGGCGTCGAGTGGAGCACCCCGTGCATGTCCACATTTTGAGATCGGAGTGCTGTGATGTCAGTCACAACGGCGACGACTTCTGACTCGATTCAGACGGCTGCGTCAAACCGTACAAGCGTCCTGTATGAGTTTTTGTTCATTGCGTTCATCAACTGGGGATTCATCGCTACTGGCGAGTAACCGTGCCGTCCGATCCGAGAGGTTTGCGTCGACCAAAAATTTGCAACATTAGCAAGGTGCTCGGGAAAGCTAGCCAAGATTGGCACTAACAACTGGTAGACGCATGTTTTCGGTTGTGCCATTGTTTTGGAGTACACCAGAAGGGCCTGGCAACGATGTGAAGATTCGTCTCGAGGCAGGCCGAGAAGCAGAAGAGACTGGAGCTGAAGATGTCGACCACCGGCACCCCGAAGACCATCGCCGAGATCCAGCAGGATTGGGACACCAACCCCCGCTGGAAGGGCGTCACCCGTAACTTCACCGCACAGCAGGTCTCCGACCTCCAGGGCACCGTCGTCGAAGAAGCGACCCTCGCTCGCCGCGGCAGCGAGATCCTGTGGGACCTCGTCAACAACGAGGACTACATCAACTCGCTCGGTGCCCTCACCGGCAACCAGGCCGTGCAGCAGATTCGCGCCGGCCTCCAGGCGATCTACCTCTCCGGCTGGCAGGTCGCAGGCGACGCCAACCTCTCGGGCCACACCTACCCGGACCAGAGCCTCTACCCGGCCAACTCGGTCCCCTCGGTCGTCCGTCGCATCAACAACGCACTCCTGCGCGCCGACGAGATCGCCAAGATCGAAGGCGACACGTCCGTCAAGAACTGGGTCGCCCCGATCGTCGCCGACGCCGAAGCCGGCTTCGGTGGCGCACTGAACGCCTACGAGCTGCAGAAGGCCATGATCGTGGCCGGCGCCGCAGGCGTGCACTGGGAGGACCAGCTCGCATCGGAGAAGAAGTGCGGCCACCTCGGCGGCAAGGTTCTGATCCCCACCCAGCAGCACATCCGTACCCTGACCTCGGCACGCCTCGCGTCCGACGTCGCCGACGTCCCGTCGGTCATCATCGCCCGCACCGACGCCGAGGCAGCCACGCTGATCACCTCCGACGTCGACGAGCGTGACCGTGAGTTCCTCGACGGAACCCGCACCGCAGAAGGCTTCTTCGGCGTCAAGAACGGCATCGAGCCCTGCATCGCCCGTGCGAAGGCCTACGCTCCGTACGCAGACCTCATCTGGATGGAGACCGGCGTGCCGGACCTCGAGGTCGCCAAGAAGTTCTCCGAGTCGGTTCGCAGCGAGTTCCCGGACCAGCTGCTCGCCTACAACTGCTCGCCTTCGTTCAACTGGAAGGCGCACCTGGACGACGCGACCATCGCCAAGTTCCAGAAGGAACTCGGAGCCATGGGCTTCAAGTTCCAGTTCATCACCCTCGCAGGCTTCCACTCGCTCAACTACGGCATGTTCGACCTGGCACACGGCTACGCCCGCGAAGGCATGACCGCGTTCGTCGACCTGCAGGAGCGCGAGTTCAAGGCTGCCGAAGAGCGCGGCTTCACCGCCATCAAGCACCAGCGTGAGGTCGGTGCCGGCTACTTCGACCGCATCGCCACCACCGTCGACCCCAACACCTCGACGGCAGCACTGAAGGGCTCCACCGAAGAAGGCCAGTTTCATTAACCGCCTCTCCTGACCTTCAGCGCACTAGTCGGGCGGTCCGCAACTTTCGTTGCGGGCCGCCTGTTCTGTACAACGAAGGTTTTGGACGTACCCGGCAAGAGTTACCCTCATCTCACTAAAAGCTGTTGTGCTGCAACATTATTGGCTAGGAGTTTGCTGTATGACGGTCGAGAGGGTGGGGATCGTCGGGGCCGGGCAGATGGGGGCAGGAATAGCCGAGGTGTGTGCCCGCGCCCATGTCGACGTGTTGGTCCACGAACAGACCCGCGAACTGACCAGCGCCGGGCGCACCCGCATCCTGAGGTCCCTCGACCGCGGAGTGAGTAGCGGCAAGATCACCGAACGCGAGCGAGAGCACGCCGCGGCCAGGCTGCGATTCACCTCCGACCTCGCCGACTTCGGCGATCGCCAACTCGTCGTCGAAGCAGTACTCGAAGACGAGAAGATCAAGGCCGACATCTTCGCCGAGCTCGACTCGGTGGTGACCGACCCCGACGCCGTCATCGCCTCGAACACCTCCTCCATTCCCATCGTCAGCCTGGGAGCCGCGACGACGGCACCCGGCCGCGTCGTCGGTCTGCACTTCTTCAACCCGGTCCCGGTACTGCCACTCGTCGAACTCGTCACCACCGACCTGACCGCACCGGCCGTGGCCGACCGCGCCGAGCGATTCGCAGGCGACGTTCTCGGCAAACAGGTCGTGCGCTCGGCCGATCGCTCGGGCTTCGTCGTCAACGCGTTGCTCGTGCCCTATCTGCTCTCTGCGATTCGCATGGTCGAATCCGGATTCGCCACCAAGGAAGACGTGGACAAGGCGACGGTGCTCGGTCTGGCGCACCCGATGGGGCCGCTCGCACTCGCCGATCTCGTGGGGCTCGACACGGTCAAAGCCATTGCCGACGCCATGTATTCGGAGTTCGGAGAACCTCTCTTCCTGGCGCCCCCGCTACTGCTGCACATGGTCGAATCGGGGCACGTGGGCAAGAAGGCCGGAGCCGGGTTCTACCGCTACGAGAACGGCCGGATCGCAAAGTAGACCCCGCAGCGGGCGGGTTGCCCCGCGACGGTCGTCGGAGCGCTATTGTCGGTCTGCGAACGCAGTCACTTCGATCACAGGAGCGTGTCAGTGAGCAAGTCCACGAAGTCGAACGGTGTGGTTCCCAAGGCATTCGGGATCGGGTTGGCCGCCACCGGTGCCGCCCACTTCGTGGTGCCGGAGGCGTTCGAGGGAATCACCAAGCTCCCGTTCCCCAAGGACACTCGAACCTGGATCAGTCGTAACGGTGCCACCGAATTGGCCGTCGGCGCGGCGATTGCATACCCCAAGACGCGTAAGATCGGACTTGTCGGTCTGGTGGCGTATGTTGGGTGGCTTGGCATCAATATCGCCAAGAACAGCTGACGTTACTGTTGCGAACGACTCGTTTAGAGCAGGAATAGCCTGGTCGAGGCGGTAGCTGCCTTGCGCTCGCACTGATGCGTAGGTAGCAATATAGATATGACTTCAGCTACCGCTTACCAGGCCACCGCTCCGGACGCCCCGCTCGAGAAGGCGACGATCGAGCGGCGCGCCGTCGGACCGAACGACATCCTCATCGACGTCAAGTTCGCCGGCATCTGCCACTCCGACATCCACACCGCCCGTAACGAGTGGGGCGGCACCACGTACCCCGTCGTCCCCGGGCACGAGATCGCAGGCATCGTGGCCGAGGTCGGCTCCGAGGTGACCACCCGCAAGGTGGGCGACCGCGTCGGCGTCGGCTGCTTCGTCGACTCCTGTGGCGAGTGCGAGGCGTGCAAGGACGGCGACGAGCAGTACTGCACCAAGGGCGTCGTACAGACCTACAACTCGGAGACCTACGAGGGCGAGTTCACCCACGGCGGCTACTCCACCCAGATCGTCGTGACGGAGAAGTTCGTCCTCGGCATCCCGGAAGGCGTCGAGCTCGACGTCGCCGCGCCCCTGCTGTGTGCGGGCATCACGCTGTACTCGCCGCTCAAGCACTGGGGAGCCGGCCCCGACAAGAAGGTCGCCATCATCGGTATGGGCGGCCTCGGACACATCGGCGTCAAGATCGCCCACGCCATGGGTGCCCACGTCACCGTCCTGAGCCAGACCGACGCCAAAGAGGCCGACGGCAAGGCCTACGGTGCCGACGAGTACTACGCCACCAAGGACACCACGGCGCTGAAGGATCTGCAGGGCAAGTTCGACCTGATCCTCAACACCGTCTCGGCGAACCTGCCCATGGGCAAGTACCTCGGACTGCTCGCCCGCAACGGCACCCTCGTCGAGCTCGGCGTTCCCGAGAAGCCGCTCGAGGTGCCCGCGTTCAACTTGCTGGCCAACCGTCGTTCGTTCGCCGGTTCCATGGTCGGCGGCATCGCCGAGACCCAGGAAATGCTGGACTTCTGCGCCGAGCACCACATCGGTGCCGAGATCGAGGTCATCCCGGCCGAGAAGATCAACGAGGCCTACGACCGCGTCATCAAGTCGGACGTGCGCTACCGCTTCGTGATCGACGCAGCCACGCTGTAACTGTCACCTTGGACGAGTGAATGGTCCGTTGACCTGCCCAGACGGGGGTCGATGGACCATTCACGCTTTCGAAGTGGGTTCAGCTCTCGGCCAGCCGCTTCTTCTCGTGCTCGACGTCGAAATCCGCAGCGGGCCAATCGAGATCGAGCTTCTCCAGAGTGTCGATCAAAATCTCCGTGACGGCCAAGCGGCTGTACCACTTGCGGTCGGCAGGGACGACGTACCAGGGCGCATGATCGAAGTCCGTGCGATCGAGAACCCGCTGATACGCCGCCCGGTACTGCGGTAGAAAACCACGCTCGGTGACGTCGCCCGGGTTGTACTTCCAGTGCTTCTCGGGTCGGTCGAGTCGCTCCTGCAGTCGCTTCTTCTGCTCGTCGGCCGAGACGAACAAGGCCACCTTGACCACGACGGTGTCCTCGTCGACCAATTCCTTCTCGAAGGCGTTGATCTCGTCGAATCGCTTCTCCCACACCTGCCGCGGCACCAGATCGTGAACCGCGACGACGAGAACGTCCTCGTAGTGGGACCGATCGAACACCCCGATCCGGCCGGCCCGCGGAAGTGCCTTGCGGATGCGCCACAGGTAGTGATGCTGCTTCTCTTCCTGAGTCGGCACCCCGAACGAGGCGAGGTCGACGCCCTGCGGATCGACCATCCCGATGACGTGCTTGACCATGCCGCCCTTGCCCGCGGTGTCCATGCCCTGCAGCACCAGTAGAACCGACTTGGTTCCGCCCGCGCGACCGTGGGCATAGAGCTTCTCCTGCAGCGCTGCCAGCACTGCACCGCGCTGCTCAAGCACATCGTTACCGTGCGCTTTCGCGCCGTCGAAACCCGGAGTTGCCGTGAAATCGATGTCCTCCACACGGGGAGAGGAACTGGCCCGCAGCACATCGACGGGAGAAAGAGTCCACAGTTTCGACTTGTCGGCCATAGCCGAGAAGACTACTTCTCTACCATGGGATTCATGGCCCCTACCATTGCAAAAGCAGAGACCGTGTCGCGTGAGCAACTGCTCGAATTCGTATCTCCGCGGCACCACCACACCCTGATCACCCGCAAGCGCGACGACGGTCTGCAGGTCTCCCCGGTCTCGGCCGGAGTGGACTCGGAAGGCCGCATCGTCATCGCCACCTACCCCGAGCGCGCGAAGGTTCACAACATCCGCCGCAATTCCGCCGTCACTCTGCTGGTGCACAGTGACGACTGGAACGGCGACTACGTCCAGGTCGACGGTACGGCCGAGATCATCGATCTTCCCGACGCCGTCGAGCCGTTGGTGGAGTACTTCCGCAGCATCGCCGGCGAGCACTCGGACTGGGACGAGTACCGCGCGGCGATGGTGAAGCAGGGAAAGTCGTTGATACGCATCGTGATCGACACCTGGGGACCGATCGCCGCGGGTGGATTCCCGCCAGGGAGAGTGTGACAAGCCCGCCAGGGAGGGTGTGACGATCCCCGGCGGGCTTGTGATCTAGCCCTTCAACGGTGCCGCGAACAGTGGCACTGCGTTTTCCAGTGCGTATCGGGTGCCTGCGACCGAGGCGGCCGAGAATGCGTTGGACAGGTCGGTGTCACCGAGGACCACGAGGCGTCCGTCCCGTGCCGACGGCAGGCCCTGGATCGACGGGTTGTCGGTGATCACCTCGGGTCCGGTGCCGATGGGAAACATGACGGTGAGGTCGGCGTCGAGAGCGGAGATGTTCTCCTCGGACAGTTCGATGCTGAACGCTCCGGGCTCGGCGCGGTCCTGGACGGCCGGTGTGTTGGTCAGGCCGAGCGATTCGAGGAAGTCAACGCGGGTGTCGCCGCGGACGTAGGCACCGACCTGTCCGCTGTAGAGCGTGCCGACGGCGACGGTCTTGTCGGCGAATTCGGGGTTGGCCGCGATGGTGTTTTCGAACAATGCCTCGGTCTCGTCGACGAGCTGCTTGCCCTCGTCGACCTTGCCCAGTGCCTGCGCGACGATCTCGGTCTGCCCGTCCCAGGTGGTGCCGTAGGCGACGTCGGTTCCCGGAGGTGCCGCGACGGTCGGTGCGATGTCGGACAGGTCGTCGTAGACAGCCTTGTCGTTGGTGCTGCGCGTCCACAGAATCAGGTCCGGTTCCAGAGCCGCCACCGATTCCATGTTCACGTCGAAGGTGCCGACGATCGTGGGGTCGGTGTCGTAGGACTCGTCGACCCATGGACCGAGGCCGTTGCCGCCGACGCCGAGCCAGTCACTGGCTCCGACGGGTTGTACACCGAGGGCGAGCGCAGTTTCGGCATCGGACCAACCGAGTGCGACCACTCGCTGCGGGTTCGCAGGGACTTCGACGTCGCCGAACATGTCGGTGACGACGACACCGCCGGCCTCGGAGGAATCGGCGCTGTCGCCGTCGCCGGCGTCGGAGCTGCATGCGGTCAGGGTGAGAGCGAGGGCGAGGACTGCCGCAGGCAGAGCCAAGGAACGAGAAATGCGCATAGGGCACGCTAACCTATCAAGCGCTGAAATGCTCCACGATCTTCGCGCAGAAGGCGGGCAGGTCGTCCGGGTTCCGGCTCGAGATCAGATTGCCGTCGACGACCACTTCCTCGTCGACGACCGTGCCACCGGCGTTGCGAATGTCGGTTCGGATGCTCGGGTAGGACGTCAATGTGCGGCCCTTCAGAACGTCGGCTTCGACGAGTGTCCAGGCCCCGTGGCAAATGACGCCGACGGGCTTGCGGGCTTGTACGAACGAGCGGACGAACTCCACGGCGTCCGCATCGACGCGGAGTTGATCGGGATTGGTGGTTCCGCCGGGCAGGATCAATGCGTCGAAGTCGTCGGCCGAGACGTCGGCGACGACGCTGTCGACGGTGAAGGTGTCTGCGGCATTGACGTCACCCTCCATGGCTTGGATGTCACCGTGGTCGAGCGAGACCAATGTGACTGAGGCCCCGGCCTTTTCGACGGCTTCGCGGGGCTGCACCAGCTCGACCTGCTCGACGCCGTCGGTGGCGAGAATCGCGATGCGGCGTCCGGTCAATGTTTCGGTAGTCATACCTTCTCGGATGTCCGACCGGGCCTGATCTCAAACTGACGAGCGATGGTACGAATGGAGACATGAGCGACTCACCCATCGAAACCCCGACCGAGGATCGCGTCGAACAGAATCTGCCGATCGCGGACGAGCCCGACGAGCCGAACGCAGATGATCTGCCCATCGAGGCCGACGCCCGCGACGTGCTGGATCAACGAGCAGAAGTGCCCGTGGACGACGACGGGTACGACGAGCGCTAAGGCGTGTTCGGCTCCTCGTCGACCAACGGATGCGGCTGTGACTTGAATTTTGCGGGGGAGCCGTCGGCCATCGCGACCCCGTGGATTCCGCCCCACATCATCATGCAGAGGTAATCGATCAGATCGTCCGCGGACATCGACTTGTTGGAGATCCACCAGTGCGTGGCCAACTGGACCGCGCCGACGATGGCGAAGGCCCACGGCACCGAACCACCGGAATCCATTTCGCGTTGCCGTAGGCGTTCGCCCAGCACCGTGGAGAGCAACTCGGCGATCATCCGCTCGGACTCGGCGACGACATCGCGGTTGTTGCCGGCGTTGTTCGCCATGACGTAGAGGTAGACCTCCGGATCGGTGGCCACCGTCTCGACGTAGGCGGTCACGACGATGCGGGTGAGCTCGTACTCGTCGAGTTCGTGTGCGATCGCCGAGTAGATGCGCGGGGCAAGCGTGGTCTCGACGTACCGAGACATGGTGGCGCTCGTCAGATCGTTCTTGTCGGTGAAGTAGCGGTAGAGCACCGTCTTGGAGATACCGATCTCCGACGCGATCTCGTCCATCCCGATCTCGCGGCCGCGCAACCGGATCGCGGCCAACGTGCCGTCGACGAGCTCTTCGCGGCGGGCGATCTTGTGCTCACGCCAACGACGTTTTCGGCCGTCCGGCTTCTCGACCTTCGGCTTGTCCTCGCTCGGCTCGGACTCGTCCAGCTTTGCCTCCGTCGTATTTCTCGCCACAACCCCACCCTATGCGCCTTGTCCGACACCATTGCAGGCTGCGTCCGGTTGGTCTGCCGAGATTCTGGGCACAATGTCGGTTGTGCAGCTCATGAACTTCGACGACGAGACCAAACGTCGCGACCTCCGCAAGATGAAAACAGTGGCGACGGGCTTTCTCGTCTTCGCATCGATCGTCTATCTCTTCTGCCGGTGGCAGGAGTCGACGGGTGCCGGTGCATGGGTCGGATACGTGCGCGCGGCGTCGGAGGCCGGAATGGTCGGCGCGCTCGCGGACTGGTTCGCGGTGACTGCGTTGTTCAAACACCCGCTGGGGATCCCGATTCCGCACACGGCTCTGATCAAGAAGAAGAAGGACCAGCTGGGCGCGAGCTTGAGCTCGTTCGTGGGTAGCAACTTCCTCGCCCCCGAGGTGGTGTCCGAGAAGGTCGCGTCGGCGCAGGTTCCGTTGCGGCTGGGTACCTGGCTCGCTCAGCCCGACAACGCCGAACGCGTCGCGGCCGAGGCGGCGACCGTGTTGCACGGCGTCGTCGACGTGCTCAACGACGAGGACATCACCGCGGTCATCGACAGCACCATCGTGCGGCGTCTCGCCGATCCTCAGTGGGGCCCGCCCATCGGCCGGATCCTCGACGAGTTGCTCCGCGAGAACCGTCAGCTGCCGTTGATCGACATGCTCGCCGAGCGCGCCCACCAATGGGCTCTCGGCAGCCAGGAGATGATCGATCGCGTCGTGGCGCGAGATTCCCCGAACTGGTCGCCGAAGTTCGTCGACACGCTGCTGGGGGAGAAGGTCTACAAGGAACTCGTCGAGTTCACCTGGAAGATCAGGTCCAACCCCGAGCACGACGTGCGTCTGGCCGCCAACAAATTCTTGGTCGACTACGCCAACGATCTGCAGCACGACCCGACGACCATCGAGAAGGCGGAGAAGCTCAAGGCGCAGATCATGGGCCGCGAGGAGATCACCGGGCTCGCGGCAGCGACCTGGAAGGTGGCCAAGCGGCTGATCACCGAGTCGGTCGACGATCCGACGAGCACGCTGCGCACAAAGATCAAGGAGAACACCGTCAACCTCGGAGTGCGGCTCCGCGACGACGAGGAGCTGCGCGGCAAGGTCGACGGTTGGCTCCTCGGTGGGGCGAGCTACATCGCCGCGAACTATGCCGACGAGATCACCACGATCATCGGCGACACCGTCGCGCGCTGGGACGCCGAGGAAGCGAGCAAGAAGATCGAACTGCAGGTCGGACGCGATCTCCAGTTCATCCGGATCAACGG
The DNA here is from genome assembly GCF_033142325.1 of Rhodococcus sp. IEGM 1370. Lineage (NCBI taxonomy): Bacteria > Bacillati > Actinomycetota > Actinomycetes > Mycobacteriales > Nocardiaceae > Rhodococcus > Rhodococcus sp. IEGM 1370. The sequence continues at coordinate 65,278 of NZ_JAWLRY010000004.1, forward strand.
AACCGTCGTCGGATCCATCGCCGGACTGGCCATCTACACGATCTCGGATCTGATCTTCGGGCACTAGTGCTAGCAGAGTGCTTGCAATAGTTAGCACCCTTCGGTACCGTCCAGTAGGACACCGAAAACAGGAGGCCGAGATGGCCGATGACGAGGGGGATCTGGTCGCCAAGGCGACCGAGGCGACGCAGGTCGTCGCCGAGGCGGGGGATCTTGTCGCCGCAGTCGTGACGACTGCAGCTCAGGACATCGGAAGCTACATCCGGTCGCAACGGGAAGCCGCGCAGGTATCGATGCGGCAACTCGCCAGCCGAGCCGGAGTGAGCAACCCCTACCTGAGCCAGATCGAACGCGGACTGCGCAACCCGTCCGCAGAAGTGCTAGCGCAGATAGCCAAGGGTCTGCGCGTCTCCTCGGAGGTGCTGTACGTCCGGGCCGGGATCTTGGAAGCGCGTCCCCACGGTCCGGTGCGCGAAGCTCTGCTCGGCGATGAGCACATCACCGAACGGCAGAAGCAAGTGCTGATCGAGATCTACGACTCGTTCTGTCGTGAGAACGAGTCGACGCAGGAGCCCGAACCCGACGAACAGGAGACACCCGATGTCTGATTCCAAGAACTTCGAGAACGTCAAGACCCCCATCTTCGCCGCCGTCGGCGCAGGCGACGCCGTCGTCCAGGCAGTAGCGGACGTCGTTGCCCAGGTGCGTTCGCGCGCCGAGAGCCGCACCAGCGAGGTCAACGCCCGCATCGCCGACCTCTCCGAGGACGTCACCGAAGGCGTCGAGAGCCTGCGCGAGCGGCTCGCGAACCTGCCCGCAGAGCTTCCCGACGAGATCGCCGAACTGCGCGAGCGCTTCACCCCCGAAGAGCTCCGCAAGGTTGCCGAGGCATACCTCAAGGTCGCCTCCGACCTCTACACCTCGCTCGCCGAGCGCGGCGAAGAGACCGTCGAGCGCATCCGCCGCACCCCGGCCGTCGAAGAGGGCCTCGAGCGCGCCAACACCGCAGCCAACGACGTCGTCGACCTCACCGAGCAGGCCCTCGGAACCGTCGCCTCGCAGACCCGCGCAGTCGGCGAGCGAGCCGCTGCTCTGGCCGGCATTGCGTCGGACAAGGTTCGTGAAGGCGCCGACGAGATCTCCGAGGCCGCCGACGAGCTCGCCGAGAACATCGACGAAGCAGGCGACGAGGCCAAGGACAAGGCCGTCGAGGCTTCCGACAAGGTGAGCGGCGTGGCAGGCAAGGTCGAGGCCAAGACCCGCAGCAGCGCGAACTCGCCGATCAAGAAGACCCCGGCTCCGGCCAAGAAGACGGCTCCGGCACCGGCTGCCAAGAAGACCGCCCCGGCTCCGGCCAAGAAGGCTCCCGCGAAGAAGACCACTCGCTAAAGCATTCGTAAAGAAAACGACCCCTGCGCCGCGCGGCGCAGGGGTCGTTTCTCGTACACTGGCGCACGTGAGCATCGCCGGCAGCTTCAGCTACTACATCCTGACCTTTCTCCAGATCCTCGGAGTGGTGGGCGCAGGATTCGCGATCTTCCACGCACTGCGCCAGCGCCCCGACGCCTTTCCGGCAGTGGACAAGCTGACGAAGACCAAATGGCTGGCCATTCTGTTCATCGGTCTACTGCTCATTCTCGTCTCGGGTGTGATCGGCTTCCTGGGTATCATCGGCGTCGTCGCCGTGTGCGTGTACCTCGTCGACGTCCGTCCCAAGGTCGACAGCATCCAGCGCGGACCCCGCTGGTAGGTAAGTCGCATCGACGTCAACTCCTGTGTGGGCGTACCCTCTACCGCACCCGCTCGGGGGGATACAGGTGGAGGGGAATGTCAGTGGTTTCACGCAAGGTAATCGAACGCGCGCTGCTCGGAGTGGGCAGCGCGGCCGCGGCGGCCTCTGTCGGTGCATTCGTTGTCCGGCGGCGTCGCCTGCACTCGTTCACCAAGACGACCGACGTGCAGCCCGACGAGTTGCTCGAGCGCCCCACGTTCGAACCACACATCACCGAGGTGGTCACCGACGACGGTGCGCACCTGCACGTCCGTAGCTACGGGGACGCCGATGCCGAACCGATCGTCTTCAGCCACGGGTGGACCTGCTCGGCCGATTACTGGTACCCGCAGATCAATGCGCTTGCCGGCCGCTACCGCGTCGTCACCTACGACCAGCGCGGTCACGGTCGAAGCGACGTCGGGACGCGACCGCTGAGCCCCGACGTGCTGGCCGACGACCTCTCCGCGATCCTTTCCGCCACGGTGGCCGAGGACAACAAGGCCGTCATGGTGGGTCACAGCATGGGCGGCATGTCGATCATGGCCTGGGCCGGCAACTATCCCGAACAGGTCGACCGACTCGTCAGCGCTGTGCTCCTCGCCAGCACCGCGACCGACTCCCTGATTCGCGAAACCACCGTCATCCCGCTGCCGCAACGCTTTCCACGGGTCCCTACCCCGGTGGGGCGCGCAGTACTCGGCTCGGCACTTCCGTTGCGGCCGTCACCGGTGGTGCGCCAAGCCATCAAGTACATCTAGATGGCACCCGGAGCGACACCCGCCGAGGTGGCGTTCTGCGAGAAGATCGTCCTCGAATGCGCCCCGCGCACCCGCGGTATCTGGGGTGCAGCGCTCACCGACCTCGACATCCGCGAGGCCCTGGCGAACATGTCCGTCCCCACCAGCGTGCTCGTCGGATCTGCCGACCGCTTGACCCCACCGGTGCACGCGCGCAAACTCGCCCGCGCCCTGGACGATCACGATCACCTGAGCAGACTGATCGTGATCCCCGGCATCGGACACATGAGCTCCGTCGAGGCAATCGACGAATTCAACACCGAAGTGGTTCGGCTCCGGAATCTCTAGATTTCAGCTGAACACCACGGTCTTGCGGCCGTGCACCAGGACACGATCCTCCAGGTGCCACCGCAGACCGCGGGAGAGCACCAGTTTCTCGATGTCGCGGCCCTGACGCACCATGTCGACCACCTCGTCGGAATGATCGACGCGGATGACGTCCTGCTCGATGATCGGACCCGCGTCGAGCTCGGCCGTCACGTAGTGGCACGTCGCACCGATCAGTTTCACACCCCGCGCGAATGCCTGGTGGTACGGACGAGCGCCGACGAACGACGGCAGGAAGCTGTGATGGATGTTGATGGCGCGGCCAGCCCAGTGCGCGCACAGTGACTCGGGGAGAACCTGCATGAACCGTGCCAGCACCACCGCGTGCGGGTCGTAGGAATCGACCAGCGACCGCACCTCTTCGAAGGCAGGACCGCGCTCGGCCGGATCCTTCGCGAACTCGACGTGATGGAACGGTGTGCCGTGTGCGGCGGCGATCGGCTCGAGTGACTTGTGGTTGCCGATCACCGCGAAGATCTGAGCGGGCAGCTCGCCGCCCGCGGCGCGGCCGAGGAGGTCGTGCAAGCAGTGTGCTTCCTTGCTGACGAGCAGGACCACGCGCTTGGGCTCGCCCGAATCATGAAGTGTCCATTCGGTTTCCGGGCCGAGTTCGGCGGCCACCGCGGCGAAACGTGTGCGCAGCTCCTCGATGCTCATGTCCACTGACGACGCGCGTACGGCCTGCCGGGTGAAGAACCACCCGGTGTCGGGATCGGCGTGATAGGCGGCCTCGACGATCCATCCACCGACCTCGGCGAGGAAGGTCGAGATGCGGGCGACGATGCCCGTCTTGTCGGGGCAACCGAGCGACAGAACGTAACGGCGATCCTCGGATACGGAAGAACTCATAGCGCCGATTGTCTCAGGGCGTCCGCACCCCGGTTGCCACCAGTGTCCCGAGATCGATCGAGTCGATTCCACGCTCGGTCAGCAGCGCGGAGAACTCGGCACGGATCCGCGTCCGGGTCGCCTCGTCGAACGGTGTCAGCGCGCCCCGCATCGCGCTGCCCAGCACGAGATCCCACACGAACGACTCCGTCGCGGGAACGTGGTTGGACAGCTCCACGACCTCGACATCGGTGGTGCCTGCCGCGGTGAGCCATGCGGACAGAAGCTCTGCCGTCTCCATCCGCCGGATCGGGTGCTTGTCGTAACCGTCCTGCGCGAGTGGCCAGTCGTGCTCGCTCGGCTGCGAATGCGCGCCGATCACCTCGAAGTACGTGCCCGCGAACGCCTCGATCGCACCCTTGCGCCACACCGTCACCCCGACGCGACCGCCCGGACGAACCAGAGACACCAGACGAGCGAAATCCCCCTCGGGATCGGGCAGAAAGAAGATGCCGTACGAACAGGCCAACGCGTCGTAGCCGGCATCGGGAACCGTCGACGGCGGCTCCCACTCGGTGGCGTCGGCGAGGACGAAGTCGATGTTGCGCAGCGCGCGATCGGTGGCTTTCACGCGGCCCACCTCCAACAGGTCGTCGGCCAGATCGATGGCATGCACGAGACCGTCGGGGCCCACGGCCGCCGCCGCGGGAATCGCCGACGCCCCGGTGCCGGAACAGACGTCGAGAACCGCGTCCCCGGTGGCCAATTCGAGCGCGAAGGCGAGCGACTGCCCGGCCGGGCCCCACACCTGCGGCGTCAGGCCGTCGAACTCCCTGCTGGTGGCGTTGAAGGTGGCGGCGAGCGACGCTGCGGTCATGACCGAAAATCGTAGACCGACAGGGTTACGAATGGCAGAGCTGTGAAAAGCTGGACCGCATGACACTCACCCGCGCCGCCCTCGCCGGAATGGTCGACCACACGCTGCTCAAGCCCGAAGCCACGCAGGCCGACGTGGCCGCCCTCATCGAGGAAGGCCGCGAACTCGGAGTGCTCGCGGTGTGCGTATCGCCCTCGATGCTGCCGATTCGCGCCGAGGGAATGCTCACCGCCGTCGTCGCGGGATTCCCGTCGGGCAAGCATCACTCGTTGATCAAGGGATCCGAGGCCAGGCTCGCGGTGCAGCAAGGTGCCGACGAGGTCGACATGGTGATCGACGTCGGCGCGGCCATCGCGGGGGACTACAACGCTGTGCTGGCCGACATCGTCACCGTCCGCGAGGGGATCGCCGGAAGCGCGGTCCTGAAGGTGATCATCGAATCGGCAGCACTGTCCGACGAGGCGATCGTCGAGGTGTGCCGCGCGGCCGAGAAGGCCGGTGCCGACTTCGTCAAGACGTCCACCGGATTCCATCCGGCCGGCGGCGCGAGCGTCGAGGCCGTGCGATTGATGGCAGAGACCGTCGGCGGGCGACTGGGCGTCAAGGCCAGCGGCGGCATCCGCACCACGGACGCCGCCCTGGCCATGATCGATGCGGGCGCAACACGATTGGGACTGTCGGGAACACGCGCGGTACTGGACGGTCTGGGCTAGAGCGACTGCGTCGCACGTGCACGGTAACTCGTAGCAGGCTACGAGTTACCGCGCACGTGGGTTACGCGACGAGGGAGCAACCCTCGGGAGTCGGCTGGCTCTGATCCTGCTGGGTCACCGGAATCGTGTACTGCCCGCCTTCGAGGGTGAGCTCGATGCCGGAGTCGGTGACGGTCAGCGACGTCGGAGCCATGTCCAGCGGGTAGGCCTGCAGGCTGTCGGTCAGCACGCCGACGACGGAGTCGACCAGATCGGTGGGAATGCCGAGGCCCAGGATCGACGCGTCGACGGTCTGGACGTCGACTCTGCCGTCCACGACCTCCGGCTTGACGGTCAGATTCGCCAGAGCGCCGACGGCGAAGTCGAGGGTGCCCGCCGAGGCGTCCGAGGTGACGCCGGAGACGATCGCGCCGATGCCCTGGCTCTGCAGGGTGCGGGTGATGCCGTCGGTGGACCACGAGATGTCCGCACTCGAGCTGCCGATGGTGCCGCCGGAGTCGGCGGTCTGCGTCAGATTCAGGTCACGTGCCTCGGCCTGGACGACCATGCCCTCGGCGGGTCCGAAGCGTGCGTCGTTGCTGTCGACGGTCACCGAGGAGACCTTCTTGTCCACCAGTGAGAGCAGGACCGGCTTCAAGCCGAGACCGACCTCGACCTGGCTGCCGAGCTCGGATTCGAGCTGACCGGCGAGGCAGGATTTGATCTGCTGACGCACGAACAACTCGCCACCGATGATGGCGACGAGGAGGACGACAACGACGGAGACTGCGATCAGCGGTGCTGTGCTGCGCCTGGCTGTGGATGACATTCCTGGCAGTCTTCCCGATGATTCTGAGCAAGCTCTGTGAAACTCGCCGAACCTGTGTAGCCGGTACCAAACTTTGTGACCTGTAACACATTGTGACGTACTCTTGCGTTATGAGTACGACAGGACCGAGCGTGCACGAGCTGCACTCGTTGGCCACTCGTCAGGACGGCTATTTCACTGCCGAGCAGGCCGCTGAGCTCGGCTTCGATTCTGCGATGGTGCGCGTCAATCTGGCCACGAACACGTGGACTCGCGTCGAGCGCAACCTGTTCCGACTCGGCCAGTGGCCCCACAGTGAACTCGAGGTGTTCGCCATGTGGTGCGCCTGGTTCGGCGGCGAGGCCGTGATCTCGCACCAGAGTGCGGCCGAGCTGCACGGATTCGGGCACCTTCACCCGCAATTCGTGCACGTCTGCGCATTCGGCGACCTACGACTGACCGACACCAGGCTGGCGGTTCACCGTCTGCGGCTCGAGCCGCGGGACGTCGAATCGGCAGGCACGTTCAACCTCACCACCCCGGTGCGCACGGTGCTCGACCTCGCCGCAGGTGGCATCTCGCAGATCACCCTCGACGAGGTGGTGTGCGACGCCGTCGCGATCGGTCGCGTCGACCCGCACACGCTGTACACCGAGGCCGGAAACAGCACCGATCGAGTGGCCGAACGCGTCGAACTGGCACTGTCCGCCTGTACGTAGCCGCGAAATCGGGTGCAGCTGACCGCGCTCACCGCGGTCAGTTGCACCCGATTCACGGTGCAGGTGCGACCGAGGACCACGGGACCGTGAGCACGTTGTCTCGCATTCGTCGGCGGGGGAGTGTGATCGGAAGGCCTTGTTCGGCAAGCACTTTCATGGCCGCGCGCCATCGAATTCGAGGCCCGAACGGTGCCAGCGGTGCCGACACCGACCACGCTCTGTCGGCCCGTCGAAGCAGATCGTGCACGAGCTCACCCTCGATGTTGCGATGAATCAACACCTTCGGTAGCCGCTCCGCGATGTCCGACGGCATCTCGACGTCGAACGGATCCCATGCCAGCGTCAGTGAACGTGGCCCATCGGCGTCGAGCAACACCCAGGCGCAGCGTCGACCGAGCTCGTCGCAGGTGCCGTCCATCAGCAGGCCGCCCGGTGCCAGACCCGACAGAATGCGTTGCCAGGCAGCAGGTACCGCGTCCTCGGGATACTGCCGCAGTACGTTGAACGCCCGGACCAGGTTGGGGCGCAATCCCGCCAGCTCGAAACCGCCGCGGGCGAATTCCACGCCGTCACTCCCCGGAACGACGCGTGCGGGGTCGATCTCCAGACCGGTGACTCGAAGATCGGGCCGGACGGTGCGCAGCCGACCGGCCAGCTCGAGGGTCGTGTTCGGCATCGCCCCGTACCCGAGGTCGACGACGAGGGGATCGGGCGAGCCCTGCAGAACGCGTCGAACATCGGGACTGTGCATCAGCCACCGGTCGCTACGACGCAACCGATTGATGCCGGTGGTGCCGCGGGTGATGACGCCTTCGGGGGCAGGAGTGGAGCCTGCGGAACGACCCAGATGGGGAGTGGAGCCTGCGGAACGACCCCTGTTCGGACTGTTCAGTTCAGGCGTTCTTTTCGAGCCAGTCGGCGGTTACTTCGCCTTCGCCGCGCCACAGGTCGATGAGGTTGACGAGCATGAGTTGCTCGAGCTTGCCACCGATGAACGGTAGGAAGACCTTGGCCTCGGAGGAGGTGCGCAGCGTCGAACCGCCGTTGGTGGGGAAGAGCGAGGTGGTGCCCTTCAGCGAGCCGGGTCCGGCCGGAATCGACGCGTCGTAGTGGCCCGCGGTGACTTCCTCGTAGGCGTCGAAGTGCACGTTGCGGGTGATGACCATGTCTTTCTTCATCACCGTCTGCGCGATGTCGGGCAATTCGGTGCGCGGGATGACGTGGTGCATCACGATGTCGATTCCGGCGTCGGACACCTCGAAGCTCTTCAGCTCGTTCTCCGAGTACTTACGCATCTCCTCGATGCGCGCATCCCAGTGATCGCGACTGGAGAGCGCTGCATAGACCTGCTGCGTCGAGTGGGTGAACCGGGCGGAGTAGTTCATTCGGCGAGCCATAGTGCGCCAGGCTAGCCGTTGCCCTGCGCGGCGATCCAGTTACCGGTGAAGTCCTGCTCGTTGTCGATGAGCGAGAGCACCTGCTCGCTGATCATCGCTTCGATCTTGCCGCCGAAGATCGGGACCTTGACCTCGGTGGTGCCTGCCAGCGCGATGGTCGTCGTCTCGCCGGTGGCGTCGAGCGTGGTGGTGCCGGTGATGCGGGCCGGTGCGCCTTCGACGGTCGCTCCGAAGGTGCCGGCGGCGTGGGTACCGTCGAACGGTCCCCAGCTCTCGGTGCGTTCGATGATGAGGTCGCCCTTCTTGAACGCAGTCACCGCGGCCGGCAACTCCTCTTCGGGGACGGCCTGGGTCATGACGACGTCGATGGTGCCGTCGCCGACGGTGATGCTCTTCACGCTGGCGCTGGGGCCGCCGATCTGCTCGATGCGGTCCTTCCAGTACTGCTCGGACGTCAGTGCGGCGTGGACCTTGTCGGCGGAGGCGGGCACAGTCGAGCTGTGCTCAATGGGGCGAGGCATCCCCGCAGGTTACCGGGTGGGTCCGACGCTTGTGCGCGACCGGTAGCGTGAGAGTCCGTGCCTACTGCAATTTCGGAGCTCACCACCATTCGGGTGGGCGGCCCGGCCCGTGAATTCTGCGTCGCGACGACCGGCGACGAGTTGGTCTCCCTCGTGCGCGACGCGGATCGCGCGGGGACCGATGTGCTGGTCGTCGGCGGTGGATCCAATCTGGTCGTCGGCGACGAGGGGTTCGACGGCCGGGTGATTCGGGTGACCGGTTCGCGGCTGGAGATCGACGGCGAGATCGTCACGGTCGACGCGGGCGTCGAGTGGGATGCCGTCGTGCAGGCGACGATCGATGCGGGACTGTCCGGCATGGAGGCGCTGTCGGGCATTCCAGGAACCACCGGTGCGACGCCCATCCAGAACGTGGGCGCGTACGGCGCGTCGACGTCGGAGTTGCTGCACGCTCTCACCGTCTACGACCGACAGACCCAGGAGACTTCGGTGTGGACGCCGGAGCAGTGCGGATTCGGAACGCATCGATCGTCGGTGTTCAAGCGGTCCTCGCGGTACGTGATTCTGGATGTGACGTTCGCGCTGAAGAAGACGACCGAGTCGCTTCCGGTGCGGTACGCGGCGTTGTCGGAGCGTCTCGACGTGCAGATCGGCGACGTCGTACCGGTGCCGGACGTGCGCGCGGCCGTGCTGGCTCTGCGCGGCGAGCGGGGCATGGTGCTCGACGCGAGCGATCACGACACGTGGAGCGTCGGATCGTTCTTCCTCAACCCGGTACTGCCCGAGGTGCCCGAGGCCGCAGCGCACGCGCCCAGCTTCCCCGACCCCGCGGGAACCAAGATTCCGGCCGCATGGCTGATCCAGAACGCGGGCTTTCCGCGCGGTTACGGCACCGAATTCGGGCGCGGCACTGCGGCGTTGTCGTCCAAGCACGTGCTTGCCGTCACCAACAGGGGTGGGGCCACCGCGTCGGACATCATGGCGCTGGCTGCGCACGTGCGAGACGGCGTGCAGGAGAAGTTCGGCGTCACGCTCACGCCCGAGTGTGACCTCGTCAACTGCGCGCTCGGTTAGGGCAGGTCGAAACGGCGCATACGATGGAGCTTTGCAAGTGAAAGCTCGTAGGAGGTAAATCAGTGCAGGTCACCAGCGTGGGACATGCGGGATTCCATATTCGGACCGACGCCGGAAGCATCCTCTGCGACCCGTGGGTGAACCCGTCGTTCTATGCGTCGTGGTTCCCGTTTCCCGACAACTCGGGCCTGGACTGGGACGCTCTGGGTGATTGCGATTACCTCTACGTCTCGCACCTGCACAAGGACCATTTCGACCCGAAGAACCTGGCCGAACACGTCAACAAGGATGCGACGGTTCTGCTGCCGGACTATCCGGTGCTCGATCTCAAGCACGAGCTCGAGAAGCTCGGGTTCCACAAGTTCTACGAGACGACGGACTCGGTCAAGCACACGATCTCCGGGCCCAAGGGCGATCTCGACATCATGATCATCGCGCTGCGTGCGCCCGCCGACGGTCCCATCGGCGACTCGGGTCTGGTCGTCTCGGACGGCAAGACCGTCGCGTTCAACATGAACGACGCGAGGCCGGTGGACCTGGACGTGATGACCGAGAACTTCGGTCCCGTGGACGTGCACATGCTGCAGTACTCGGGCGCGATCTGGTACCCGATGGTCTACGACATGGTCTCGCGCGCGAAGAAGAACTTCGGCATCCAGAAGCGTCAGCGCCAGATGGATCGGGCGCGCCAGTACATCGAGCAGGTCGGCTCGACGTGGGTGATTCCGTCCGCGGGCCCGCCGTGTTTCCTCGACGACGATCTGCGCTCGCTCAACGACGTCTACGGCGACCCGGCCAACGTGTTCCCGGACCAGATGGTGTTCCTCGAGCAGATGCGTCTGCACGGGCACGACAAGGGCCTGCTGATGATGCCCGGAACGACGGCGACGTTCGAGGGCTCGGACCTGAAGTCGCACGAGCACCCGATCCCGACGGCCGAGGCCGAGGCCATCTTCACCACCGGCAAGGCCGACTACATCGAGGCCTACGCCCAGCGTCAGGCGTCGGTCATCGCTGCGGAGAAGGCAGCCTGGGCTCCGGCCGAGGGCGAGCCCCTGCTCGAGCCGATGCGAGGCCTGTTCGAGCCGATCATGGCGCAGACCGATCTGATCTGCGACGGCATCGGCTACCCCGTCGGAATCACGATGGGTGACGAAACCGTCGTGCTCGACTTTCCGAAACGAATTGTGCGCGAACCGATTTCGGATGAGAAGTTCCGCTACAGCTTCACCATCCCGCCGGAGCTGGTACGCACCGCCATACGCGACCAGGAGCCGGACTGGGTCAACTCGATCTTCCTGTCCACCCGCTTCCGGGCCCGACGCGTCGGCGGCTACAACGAATTTCTCTACACGTTCTTCAAGTGCCTCACCGACGAACGCATCGCCTACGCAGACGGTTGGTTCTCCGAGGCGCACGACGACACCGCCACGATCACGATGGGCGGCTACGAGATCCAACGCCGCTGCCCACACCTGAAAGCGGACCTGACGAAATTCGGCATCGTCGAGGGAAAGAAGCTCACCTGCAACCTGCACGGATGGGATTGGAACCTCGAGACCGGCCGCTGCCTCACCTCGAAAGGCCACGAACTGCGCACACGCAAACTCTGAGTCATTCCGCAGGCTCCACTCCTGCACCTGTGAGACTGCCCCCAAAAATCGGGGTAGTTCGCAGACGCAGGTACGTTGGACAACGTGCATGAGCAGGTAGAACAGACAAAACGGACGCGCACGGTGTGGTTGATCGCCGTGCTCGTCGCCTTGGTGGCACTCGTGGCAGGCTGCACCGTCGGATCGGGCGAGGGCGGATCGGGTGCCGCGGCCCCGACCACCGAGGCAGCTCCCGTCGCCCAGGTCACCGAGAACCCGGTCGCAGGTGCCGTCGACGTCAGTCCCGTCGCCCCAATCTCGGTCTCGGTCGCCGACGGAACGCTCACCCAGGTGGCGTTGACCAACCCCGACGGCAAGGTCGTCCAGGGGGCGCTCTCGCCCGACAAGACCTCGTATGCCGTCACCGAGCCTCTCGGCTACGGCGTGCAGTACACGTGGTCGGGCACCGCCCTCGGCAGCGACAACAAGACCGTCGACATCACCGGGGCCTTCACCACCGTCGAACCCGACAGTCGAACCTCGGTGAGCACCAACATCGGCGACGGCCAGGAAGTCGGCATCGCCGCGCCGATCATCCTGCAGTTCGACTCGGCCATCGCGGACAAGGCCGCCGTCGAGAAGGCATTGACGGTGACCACCAACCCGCCGACGCCCGGCGCGTGGGCCTGGTTCCCGGACGACAACGGCTCGCGCGTGCACTGGCGTCCCACCGACTACTGGGCTCCCGGCACGACGGTCTCGGTGGACGCCAAGCTCTACGGCGTGAGCTACGGCGACGGCGCGTACGGTGCCAACGACGTCACCCTGAACTTCAGCATCGGACGCAGCCAGGTGGTCGTCGCCGACGCGACCAGCCACCGCATGCAGGTGGTGCGTGACGGCCAGACGATCATGGACATCCCCGTCAGCTACGGCGAGGGCAACGAGGACCGCAACGTCACCCGCAGCGGCATCCACGTCGTCACCGAGAAGCACGAGGACTTCCTGATGTCCAACCCGCCGTTCTACGAGAACGTTCGCGAACGCTGGGCGGTGCGCATCTCCAACAACGGCGAATTCATCCACGCCAATCCGCTGACCACCGGAGTGCAGGGCGCGTCGAACGTCACCAACGGGTGCATCAACCTCTCCGACGCCGATGCGCAGGAGTACTTCCAGACGGCGATGTACGGCGACCCCGTCGAGGTCACCGGAACTCGAATCGACCTCTCGGCAGCCGACGGTGACCTGTACGACTGGGCCATCGACTGGCCGACGTGGGAGTCGATGGGAGCGGCGTAGCCGCAGGTGAGCGAAAACTCGTAGCAGGGGTCGAGTTTCCGCTCACCTGCGGCGAAGCCGCTACGTGCGGGAGAAGCGCCCCGGACCGGCCTGATCACGTGGCTTGATGATGATCTGGTCGAGGTTGACGTGCGAGGGGCGCGAGGCCACGAAGCCGATCACCTCGGCGATGTCGCTCGCCACCAGCGGCGTGATGCCCTGGTAGACCGCGTCGGCCTTGGCTGCGTCGCCGTCGAACCGGACGAGCGAGAACTCGGTTTCCACGGCACCCGGCGCGACCTCGGTCAACCGCACCGGCTTGCCCAACAGTTCGCCGCGCAGCGTCCGATGAAGCACGGCCTGAGCGTGTTTGGCCGAGGTGTAGCCCGAACCGTTGTCGTAGGCCTCGAACGCCGCGACAGATGTGATGGTGACGATCAGGCCGTCACCGGAGTCGATCAGCTTGGGCAGCAACGACTTCGTCACCCGCAATGTACCGAGCACGTTGGTCTCCCACATCCAGCGCCAATCGTCGAGGTCGGCGTCGATCACGGGGGCCAAGCCCTTCGCGCCACCGGCATTGTTGATCAGCACGTCGACGCGGGGAATGACGGCGGTGAAGGCGGCGACCGAATCCTCGTCCGTCACATCGAGTTCCAGGGCAGTACCACCGATCTCCGACGCCAACTCCTCCAGCCGGTCGAGGCGGCGGGCTCCGATCACGACGTGGAATCCGTCGGCGGCGAGTTGGCGGGCGGTGGCCGCGCCGATGCCGGAGCTCGCTCCGGTGACGACGGCGATTCGGGCATCGGGGGAAATGTGTTCGGACGAGGTCATGGCGAAATTCTATGCCCGGCGTACCCCGTGCTTTCCGATGCCCGATTGGACATCGGACGCGAGGGTGCTAATTTTGGACTCATGTCCGCCAGTGAGACCACCGCGATGCGGGTCACCTATGTGACCGCGTCCCTCGGTTCTCGCTTGCCGCTTCCTCGGGAACTGTGTTGTACCGGCCAAGGAATCTGTCTCTAGCCTTTCGAGCTACGGGCAGTCGATTCGCGTGCCGTAGTCCCTTCGTGGCCGCCGCACTCACCCTTGACCTGCATCACTTCGCTCTTCCGTCGTTGTCCATTCACGGCGGAGGTCTGCCACTGAGGACCACAACGGATGTCCGTATCAACGCTGCACCACCACTCCGGCCCCACCTCCCTGCGGTCTCTGCCGAGGCCTCGATCGCGCGTCCAACTCGTCGCACCCGATCTGCGGATCGCCGACAGTCCCGCCGCGTCGGTGCTTCGAGTCGCCTGCGTCGAAGGCCCCATCTCGCGCGAACGTGCCGCTCGCGCAACCGGTTCGAGTATCGCCACGGTCAACCGTCAGGTGTCGGCCCTGCTCGCCGTCGGACTGCTCCGTGAGCGCGCAGACCTGACGGCACCGGGGGCAATCGGACGCCCACGGGTGCCGTTCGAGGTCAACCACGAACCGTTCTCGACCATCGGCATCCACATCGGAGCCGTCGTCACCGGCATCACCGTCAGCGATCTGCGGGGGCGCATTCTCGGTGCCGTCGAAATACCCACGCCCGCCGGCTCTTCCGAGACAGCTCTTGCCTCCGTCACCCGTAGCGCACATGCCTTTGCCGGACGCTGGCATCGCCGCACCCCGCTGTGGGTCGGGGTGGCGATCGGTGGACGCGTCGACACCACGAGCGGCACCGTCGACCACCCGCGGTTGGGATGGGAGAACGGCCGAGTCGCCGGCATCATCGGCGGTGGCCTGGGGCTGCCGATCTCGGTCTCCGGCCACGTCGAGGCCATGGCGGCGTCGGAGCTGCTCCTTGCGCCGCGGCTGTCGGACAGCGATGTGGCGCAGAGCACCAGCGGAACGTCGCTGTACTTCTACGCCCGTGAGACCGCGGGCATGGCGCTGACCATCGACGGCCGCGTGCACACCCCCACGAGCGGACCGGGCTCCATCGCGCATCTACCCACCGGATCGTCGGCGCTGTGCGACTGCGGAAATCGCGGATGCCTCGAGGCATCCGTCAGTGATCGAGCGGTGGTCGCCGCAGCCGTGGACCGCAAAATTGTTGCGCCGCAACCTCGTCCGAGTATCAATGCGGTGTATCGAGCAGCGCAGAGCGGCTCGGAGGCGGCGCGGGAGCTGCTCGTCGAGCGGGCGCAGATTCTGGGTCGGACGGTGGCGCTGCTGCGCGACATGTTCAATCCGGACCGCGTCGTACTCGGAGGTCAGGCCTTCACGGCGTACCCGGCCGGAATTCCGCACGTGGGACAGGCCTTCGCTACCTATTCGACGTTGGAGCGCAGGGACATTCGGGTGACCGGCTTCGGTGACAAGGTGCAGGAGTATGCCGCAACTGTGGTCTCCCTCAGCGCCCTGTACTCCGATCCGCTCGCCTCGATGCGCAGGGCCGCCGCGTAGGTTCACTCACTATGAGCAAGCCCGATACGAGCACCCGTGCAGTAGGACCGATTCGTCAGGCCACCGGCATCGACGGAGCCAACATCGTCTACCGCGTCAGCGGTGACCCTGCGGCGCGGCCACTGATCCTGCTGCACGGGTGGGCGCAGAGCTCGGCCTGCTGGGGCGAGGGACTGCTGGCCGACCTGGCGGAACGCTACCGCGTTCTCGCGGTGGATCTACGCGGACACGGCTACTCCGACGCCCCGTCGGCCGGTTACGAAAACCCGAAGAACTGGGCGGGAGACGTGGCTACCGTGCTGGCCGCCGAAAACATCACCGCCGACGCGGTGCTGCTGGGTTGGTCGTACGGCGGACTGGTGATCTGCGACTACCTCGCCGAACACGGCACGGGCGCGGTGGCGGGCATCGTGCTCGTCGGCGCGATCACCAGCATCGGCAGGGGAGAGGCAGGCGGCCGCGTCGGGACGGCGATGCGAGCGGCGATCCCCGGAGCGATGGCCGAGGAGCCTCGCGTCGCGATCAAGGCGCTCGGAAGTTTCGGGCACGCGCTGACCGGGCCAACGGACGGTAAGGGTACGGAAGCGCAGGCGCTGTTCGGGCTGACACTGTCCACGAGGCCACGGGTTCGCGCCGCCCTGTTCGATCGAGCGGTCGGCCACGACGACCTGCTGCGCGGCCTCGACATCCCGGCGTTCGTGCTGCACGGAACCGAGGACACCGTCGTCGACGTCTCTGCCGGACGGCACGCTGCTGAGCTGATTCCCTCGGCGGTGGCGTCGTATTGGGAGGGCGTCGACCACGGCCCGTTCGTAGCCGATCCGCAGCGATTCCTCACCGAGGTGAGCGAGTTCGTCGACGGTCTCGGTGTGACGCAGGGCCAGCCGTGAGAAGGGGTAGTTATCGAGACGTAATGTGGAGGCGTGCACACTGAAGAAGTGACTGGACGCCAGCTGAACAGGGTCGCTGTGTTGTCCTTGCATACCTCCCCGCTGGCGCAGCCCGGAACGGGCGATGCGGGCGGCATGAACGTCTACGTGCTGCAGAGCGCTAAAGAGCTGGCCAAACGAGGTGTGGAGGTCGAGATCTTCACCCGCGCGACGGCGTCGACCGATGCTCCCGTCGTAGAGGCAGCTCCCGGTGTGCTGGTGCGCAACATCGTCGCGGGTCCGTTCGAGGGCCTGGACAAGCACGACCTGCCCACACAGCTGTGCGCCTTCGCAGCCGGGGTGCTGCGCGAGGAAGCGCGCCACGAACCCGGCTACTACGACCTGGTTCATTCGCACTACTGGCTCTCGGGGCAGGTCGGCTGGCTGGCGCGCGATCGCTGGGGAGTGCCACTGGTCCACACCGCGCACACTCTCGCCGCGGTCAAGAACGCGTCTCTGGCGCAGGGCGACTCGCCCGAGCCCGCCGCGCGTCAGATCGGTGAGCAGCAAGTCGTGGCCGAGGCGGATCGGCTCATCGCCAACACCACCGAGGAAGCGAAGTCCCTCGTCGAGATCTACGGAGCGCAGCAGGGTTCGATCGACGTGGTTGCTCCGGGAGCCGATCTGGCGCAATACAATCCGGGGGACAAGCTGGCGGCGCGCGCCGAACTCGGGTTGAATCCCGACGAGTCGATCGTCGCATTCGTCGGACGCATCCAGCCGCTCAAGGCCCCCGACGTATTGATCGCCGCGGCTGCCGAAGTGCTGCAGCGCAATCCGAGAACACCACTGCGGGTCCTCATCGTCGGCGGCCCGTCCGGCAGTGGACTGGATCGACCCGACAGCCTCATCGATCTGGCCGAGAACCTCGGGATAGCTGCTCGGGTGACGTTCATGCCGCCGCAACCGTCGGCGCGCCTGGCCCAGATCTACCGCGCCGCGGACATCGTCGCCGTGCCGAGCTACAACGAATCGTTCGGCCTGGTCGCCATCGAAGCCCAGGCCTGCGGAACTCCTGTCCTGGCCGCCGATGTGGGCGGACTCGGCGTGGCGGTGCGGTCGGGCGAAACCGGACGCCTGGTGCAGGGCCACCGCACCGACGATTGGGCGGATGCGCTGTCGTCGATGCTGTCGGACCCAGTTGCGTTGGCCGACATGGCGACCGCAGCACCGCTGCACGCCCGCAACTTCTCGTGGGAGCACACCGCCGACGGACTCATCGAGAGCTACCGGCAGGCCAAGTTCCACTTCGACCGCGGTGAGGGACCGAGCGAGTTCTCTCCGCGCCGCGTCAGAGGATTGTCGAAACTACGCAGATCAGGAGCTGTGACTGCATGAGCGAGACTGCCGAACTGATCGACCGGGCACTGAAGGACCGCGAGCTGGACTACACCCGGCGCGGTGACGTGTTCACCGTCGAGTTGCCGGGGGAACGCAAACTCAAGACGACGACGATGCTGACCGTCGGGCATCACGGGGTCCGCATCGAGGCGTTCGTCTGCCGCAAACCCGACGAGAACTTCGAGGGCGTCTACAAGTATCTGCTGCGACGCAACCGCCGCCTGTACGGAGTCCATTACACGATCGACAAGGTCGGCGACATCTACCTCGTCGGCCGAATCTCGTTGCACGCCGTCACCGGTGACGAACTCGATCGCATTCTCGGCCAGACCCTCGAGGCCGCCGACGGCGACTTCAACGTGCTGCTCGAACTGGGATTCGCCGAGTCCATCAAACGCGAATGGGCATGGCGCGTCTCGCGCGGCGAATCGTTGGCGAACCTGAAGGCATTCGAGCATCTGGTGGACAAGCGGGAAGCGTAACTCGCCGGAAATGGGACGGCGTTGCTGCCGGTAACGTCCGGTTCCTAGCCTGAGGCCATGACCAGGCCAGAGGACGCTCGCCCACCGGTGCTGCAGATGTTCGGCTACGGCCTGCAACACATTCTCTCGATGTTCGGCGGCGTCATCGCCGTTCCGATCATCGTCGGTGGAGCGGCCGGACTGTCGGGGACCGATCAGGCACTGTTGATCTCCTGCGCACTGTTCGTCAGTGGCGTGGCAACTGTGCTGCAGACGGTCGGCATACCGTTCTTCGGCTCGCAACTGCCGCTGGTGCAGGGCATTTCGTTCGCGTCGGTCTCGACGGTTCTGACGATCATCGGTAGTGCGGAGGACGGGCGAACCGGACTGCGAACGGTACTCGGAGCCGTTCTGGTGGCCGCGCTGATCGGATTGGCCATCGCTCCGTTCTTCTCCAAGATCGTTCGCTTCTTTCCGCCGTTGGTGACCGGAAGCATCATCACCGTCATCGGACTGTCCCTGATGCCGGTGGCCGCGCGCTGGATCACCGGCCAGGAGATGGTGGGCGGAGCACCGAACCCGAACTATCTGGACCCCGGCAACATCGGGCTGGCGATGTTCACCCTCCTCGCCGTGTTGGTGATGACCAAGATCCCCGGACTGTCGCGGCTGTCGATCCTGCTCGGACTCGTCGTCGGCACCATCGCGGCACTGATCGTCGGCAGGACCGACTTCGACGGCGTCGCCGACGCGTCCGTGGTGGCCGTCCCGACACCCTTCGCTTTCGGCTCGCCGATCTTCGCGGTCGGTGCGATCGTGTCGATGACCATCGTCATCCTGGTGATCATGGTCGAGACCACCGCCGACATCCTCGCCGTCGGCGAAGTGGTCGGAACCGACGTCGACTCCAAGCGCGTCGGCGACGGCCTGCGCGCCGACATGGTCTCCTCTGCCGTCGCCCCGATCTTCAACACCTTCCCGGCCACAGCCTTCGCGCAGAACGTCGGCCTGGTCGCGATGACCGGCATCAAGAGCCGCTTCGTCGTCGCTATGGGCGGTGGCGTGCTTGCGCTGCTGGGCCTTTCGCCGATTCTCGCGGCCGTCGTCGGGGTCGTCCCGTTGCCCGTGCTCGGTGGCGCAGGAATCGCGCTGTTCGGAACCGTCGCCGCCAGCGGTATCCGCACCCTCGGCAAGGTGAACTACGACAACAACTCCAACGTGGTCATCGTGGCGGTGACCTTGGCGTTCGGCCTCATACCTGTTGTCGCGAGCGACTTCTGGGACGAGTTCCCGGACTGGTTCGTCACGATCTTCCACTCCGGAATCAGTGCCGCCAGCATCGTCGCGGTGGTACTCAACGTATTCTTCAACGTGTTCAAGCCCGGTACTCCGCCGAACCCCTCGGTGGTGGCAGCGGGGCCGGCAGTGATGGTGCGTGAGGACGAAGCACGAATACTCCGTGAAGGCGGCAGCTTGCCCGACGATCTCTCTTCCGAGAAGGCCGTGCCCGACAAGACACCTGAGTGAAATCCTGCGCACCCTCGCCCGCGCGAGTAGCGTCCCGACCCAGACGAAGTACACCTAAATTGGAGGACATCTTGTCATTCGTTACCCGCACGAGTACGCGGAAGGCAGCACTCGGCGGCGTCGCGTCGCTCGGTGCCATCGCCCTGATCGCAGGCTGTGGATCTGCCCCCGAAGACGAAGGATCGGGCGGAGGCGGATCGAGTGACTTCCTGCCCTGCATGGTCTCCGACAGTGGCGGATTCGACGACAAGTCGTTCAACCAGCTCGGGTTCGAGGGCCTGACCGAAGCCTCCGAGGAGCTCGGCGTCGAGCCACGCACCGTCGAGTCCGCGTCGCCCACCGACTACGGCCCCAACATCAACAACCTCGTCGATCAGGGCTGCAACCTCATCGTCACCGTCGGATTCGATCTGGCCGACGCCACCAAGGTCGCCGCCGAGGCCAACTCCGACATCGACTTCGCGATCATCGACGACTCCACCATCGATCTGCCGAACGTCAAGCCACTGACCTACGACGCGTCGCAGTCCGCATTCCTCGCCGGCTACGCGGCCGCCAGCTACAGCACAACCGGAGTGGTCGGTACGTTCGGTGGCTCCCAGCTGCCGACCGTCACCATCTTCATGGACGGTTTCGCCGACGGTGTGAACTACTTCAACGAGCAGAAGGGCGAGGCAGTCCGCGTCATCGGCTGGGACGTGCCCTCGCAGAACGGCTCGTTCACCGGCGGATTCACCGCCAACGAGGTCGCCAAGAACACCGCCCAGGGTCTGATCGACCAGAACGCCGACGTCATCTTCCCGGTCGGTGGACCCATCTATCAGAGTGCGGCACAGGCCATTCGGGACTCCTCGCGTCCGGTCGCCCTCATCGGCGCCGACGCCGACGTCTTCGAATCCGACCCGTCGGTCGGCGACCTGTTGCTGACCTCGGTGACCAAGGGGCTCAAGACCAGTGTGAACGAGGTCGTCGCCAACTCCGGTGCCGATGCGTTCGACAACACCCCGTACGTGGGCACCCTGGAGAACGACGGCGTCGGTATCGCACCGTTCCACGACTTCGAGTCCGAGGTCGACCCCGCACTGCAGGGCGAGCTGGACACGATCAAGGCCGGCATCATCGACGGATCCATCACCGTCGAGTCTCCCTCGGCACCCAAGTAGTTCATGAAGCTCGAACTTCGCGGTATCACCAAACGATTCGGCTCGTTGGTTGCCAACGACCACATCGATCTGACTGTCGAATCCGGCGAGATCCACTGCCTCCTCGGCGAGAACGGTGCAGGCAAGTCCACGTTGATGAACGTGCTCAGCGGTCTGTATCGCGCCGAGGAGGGCCAGATCCTGCTCGACGACGTCGAGCAGAACTTCGCCGGACCGGGCGAGGCCATGACTGCCGGGATCGGCATGGTGCATCAGCACTTCATGCTGATTCCGGTGTTCACCGTTGCCGAGAACATCGTGCTCGGCAACGAAACCACCTCGCTCGGTGGACGTCTCGACCTCGTGGCAGCGCGGAAGCTGGTGCGGGAGATATCCGCGAGGTTCGGCTTCGACCTCGATCCCGATGCTCTCGTCGACGACCTCCCCGTCGGCGTGCAGCAGCGGGTCGAGATCGTCAAGGCACTCTCTCGTGAGGCCAAGGTGCTCGTGTTCGACGAGCCGACGGCCGTCCTGACTCCGCAGGAAACCGACGATCTGATGCGGATCATGCGGGAACTCGCGGCGTCGGGCACCACGATCGTCTTCATCACCCACAAGTTGCGCGAAGTGCGCGAAGTAGCCGACAAGATCACCGTCATCCGGCTCGGCAAGGTCGTCGGAGAAGCGAAGCCGACCGCCAGCAACACCGAGCTCGCTGCGTTGATGGTGGGACGAGATGTGCAGCTGACCGTTTCGAAGGACCCGGCCACGCCCGGTGCTGCGGCGTTGGTGGTCGAGAACCTGTCGGTCTTCGACGCCCAGGGCAACAAGACCGTCGACGACGTCAGCCTCGAAGTCGCGGCGGGGGAGATCCTGGCCATCGCCGGCGTGCAGGGCAACGGTCAGACCGAGTTCGTCGAAGCCCTACTCGGGTTGCAGGACAACGTATCCGGCAAGATCAGCCTCGACGGCAACTCGCTGGTCGGGTCGACGGTGCAGGACGTGCTCGACGCCGGCGTCGGCTTCGTTCCGGAGGATCGGACCGTGGACGGCTTGGTGGGCGAGTTCTCCATCGCGGAGAACCTGATGCTCGATCGTTCCAACAGCATGCCGTTCGTGCGGCGCGGTGCGGTGCAGCGCGAGTATCTCGAGACGTTCGCGTCGGAGAAGCTCAGCGAATTCGACGTTCGCGCACCGGGAATCGGCACCGCCGTCGGACGCCTCTCCGGTGGCAATCAGCAGAAGGTTGTGCTTGCGCGAGAGCTGAGCCGAGACCTGCGTCTGTTCGTCGCAGCGCAGCCCACTCGCGGAATCGACGTGGGATCCATCGAATTCGTACACAAGCGCATCGTCGCCACCCGGGATTCGGGGATCCCGGTCATCGTGGTGTCGAGCGAACTGGACGAGGTCGCCGCACTGGCCGACCGCATCGCCGTCATGTATCGAGGAGCAATCGTGGGAATCGTCCCCGGGGATACGTCCCGCGAAACACTCGGCTTGATGATGGGCGGTGAACGTGGTGAGTGAGGCCGAACAGCCCCCCAAATCCCAGGAACCGTCGAAAGCGCATGTGGTGCTTCGGCAGATCTTCACCGGCAGTGCGATCATCTCGGTTCTCGCAGTACTCCTCGCGCTGATCGTGGGTGCGGTGCTCATCGCCGCCACCAACTCCGGCGTCCAGGAATCGGCCGGGTACTTCTTCTCCCGTCCCTCGGACATGCTGACGGCGATCTGGGATTCTGTCTCCGGGGCGTACTCGTCGCTGTTCCAGGGTTCGGTCTACAACTTCCGACGACCCGGATTCGAGAACGGCATCCGGCCACTGATGGAGACTCTGACCTTCGCCACCCCGCTGATCGTCGCCGGACTCGGTGTGGCCCTTGCCTTCCGTGTCGGCATGTTCAACATCGGTGGTCGAGGCCAGATGCTCATCGCCGCGGCGTGCGCCGGCTGGGTCGGGTTCGGCGTGAACCTGCCTGCCGGGTTGCACCTGTTGGTCGCCGTTCTCGCCGGTGTTCTCGGCGGCGCAGTGTGGGGCGGCATCGCCGGATTCCTCAAGGCGCGCACCGGCGCACACGAGGTAATCGTCACCATCATGCTCAACTACATCGCGTTCTATCTCGTCGCGTACCTCCTACGCACTCCCGGCGCTCTGCAGGCCCCGGGATCGAACAACCCCAAGACCGCGCCCATCGCGTCGACGGCGGTGTTCCCGAAGCTCTTCGGCGACCGATACAGCCTGCACCTCGGTTTCGTGCTGGTGATCTTCGTGACGATCGCGGTGTGGTGGCTGCTCGAGCGATCGAGCCTCGGATTCCGTTTCCGCGCTGTCGGCGAGAACCCGCACGCGTCCCGCGTTGCCGGTATGAACGTCAACCGGATATACCTGTACGCCATGATCATGTCCGGTGCGCTCGTCGGTCTGGCCGGAGTGTCGCAGGTACTGGGCACCGTCACCACCGGCTTCAGCGCCGACATCGACGCAGGCATCGGATTCGACGCCATCACCGTCGCACTGCTCGGCCGATCGAAACCGTGGGGCGTGTTCGTCGCGGGAATCCTGTTCGGCGCGTTCAAGGCCGGCGGATTCGCGATGCAGGCAGGAGAGGGCATCCCCATCGACATCGTGCTCGTCGTGCAGTCCGTGATCGTGCTGTTCATCGCCGCACCGCCGCTCGTGCGAGCCGTGTTCCGATTGCCGAAACCAGGAGAAGAGAAACTCGCGAAAGCCGAGACCGCGAAGGTGGGTGCACTGTGACCACCTCGACCGACACCGCCGCTGAAGCGGTACTCGGCCGGAGCTGGAAGGTACCGTCGATCCTCGGACTCGTGACGCTGCTGGCCCTGCTGCTGTTCGTGGTCCGAAAGGGCTCGGGAACAAGCACATTCGCGCTGGCGTCAGAGGACGACTTCTTCGCACTGCCGGCAGTGGGCGTGCCGTCGTACGGCACCGGTCTCGTCGTGGTGGTACTGCTGGCCGTCATCACCGGCTACGCGGCGTTCCTCGCCTCGCAGTACCGCTCGACGCCACTGTGGCTGCTGGCCGTGTTCGCGGTGCTGTTCGTCTTCGGTTTCCTCGCCTGGGCAGCGGATGGCGAGACCATCCCGGTGCCCGGATTGCTCATCGGCGCAGTCGCTTTGAGCACGCCCCTGATCTTCGGTGCCATGGGCGGCGTCATCTCCGAGCGAGTCGGCGTCATCAACATCGCCATCGAAGGTCAGCTTCTCGCTGGTGCTTTCGTCAGCGCCGTCGTCGCGTCGATCACCGGTTCGACCTATGTCGCACTGCTCGCCGCTCTGATCGCCGGAGCGCTGACCGCGTCGTTGCTGGCGGTGTTCTCCATCCGCTACTTCGTCAACCAGGTCATCGTGGGTGTGGTGCTCAACGTGCTGGTCGTCGGATTGACCAGCTTCCTGTACTCGGTGGTGCTGACCAAGAACGCCGAGACGCTCAACTCGCCACCACGGTTCGGGCGCATCGACATCCCGGTGCTCTCGCAGATTCCGATTCTCGGACCGGTCCTGTTTCGGCAGACACTCATCGTGTACCTGATGTACATCGCCGTCGCGCTCGTGTTCTTCGGCCTGTTTCACACCAAGTGGGGACTGCGACTGCGCGCCGTCGGCGAGCATCCCCAAGCCGCCGACACCGTCGGAATCAACGTCGCACGCACCCGGTTCTGGAACGTCTGCCTCGCCGGTGCCATCGCCGGACTCGGTGGTGCGTACTTCACCCTCGGTTCCGTCGGCGCCTTCGGCAAGGAGATGACAGCCGGTGCCGGCTACATCGCTCTCGCCGCAGTGATCTTCGGCCGCTGGGATCCGGTACGCGCGACGCTGGCCGCACTGCTCTTCGGATTCGCGTCGAACCTGCAGAACGTACTGGGCATCATCGGCTCGCCCGTGCCCAGCGAATTCATGTTGATGCTGCCCTACGTGGTGACCATTTTCGCCGTCGCAGGCCTGGTGGGCCATGTTCGTGGGCCGGCCGCGGCAGGCAAACCGTACGCGTCGCGAAGTTAGCGCCCGCACTACCTGACTCAGCGGTAGGGTCGCTGTCCGTTGTGACCGCTTTCACTGTAGGGTTCGGTCATTGTTGCCGCCGTTTTTCGAAGGAGAGCCATGAGCTTCCGCAGTCCCTTTCCCGATGTCGAGATTCCCGACCTCAGCGTCTACGACTTCCTGTTCGGATCGATCGCCGAGTCCGACCTCGACAAGCCTGCACTGATCGACGGAACCTCGGGTGACGTCACCACGTACAAGACGCTGATCGGTCAGATCGACGCCATCGCGGGTGCTCTGGCCGCACGTGGACTCGAAGTCGGCGACGTCGTCGGACTCCACTCGCCGAACGTGCCCGCGTTCGCGTCGGTGCTGCACGGCATCCTGCGCGCAGGCGGAACCGCAACGACCATCAACGCGCTGTACACGGCCGAGGACATCGCCAAGCAGCTCACCGGCTCCGGCGCGAAGTTCCTGTTCACCGTCTCCCCGCTGTACCCGCAGGCCAAGGCTGCCGCGGAGAAGGTCGGCCTCGACGCCGATCACGTCATCGTGCTCGACGGCGCAGAGGGCCACCCGAACCTGCGCGACCTGCTCACCCAGGGTGCACCTGCCCCCGAGGTCTCGTTCGATCCGGCGACACACGTCGCAGTGCTGCCGTACTCCTCCGGTACGACGGGTGTGCCGAAGGGCGTCATCCTCACCCACCGCAACCTCGTCGCGAACGTGGCGCAGATGGAACCGCGCGTGGGCATCGACAGCAACGACGCGATCCTGGCGCTGCTGCCGTTCTTCCACATCTACGGCCTGACGGTGCTGCTCAACATCGCCCTCAAGCTGCGCGCGCACCTGGTGACGATGCCGAAGTTCGACCTCGTCGAATTCCTGCGGATCATTCAGGATCAGAAGCTGACGTACCTGTTCATCGCACCGCCGGTGGCCGTCGCGCTCGCCAAGCACCCGATGATCGATCAGTACGACCTCTCCAGCGTGCACACCATCTTCTCCGGTGCGGCACCGCTGGACGAGGAGCTCGGCAAGGCCGTCGCGAAGCGTCTGAACACGCGAGTGCGTCAGGGCTACGGCATGAGCGAGCTCAGCCCCGTCAGCCACGCCATCCCGTTCGATCGCGACGACATGCCGCTCAGCTCGGTGGGTCAGCCGCTGGCGAACACCGAGAACAAGCTCGTCGACCCGGGCACGCTCGAGGAGATCGAGCTGCCCACAGAGGGATTGAGCAAGCCCGGTGAGCTGTGGGTCAAGGGACCGAACGTGATGGTCGGGTACCTCAACAACCCCACCGCCACCGCCGAAACCCTCGACTCCGACGGTTACCTGCACACCGGCGACATCGCCGTCGTCGATCCGGAGGGCGTCGTCTACATCGTCGACCGCCTCAAGGAACTGATCAAGTACAAGGGCTACCAGGTGCCCCCGGCCGAGCTCGAAGCCCTGCTGCTGACACACGAGGAGATCGCCGACGCCGCCGTCATCGGTGTGCTCGACGACGAGGGCGAAGAAATCCCCAAGGCATTCGTCGTCCGCCAGCAGGGTGCCACCATCGACGAAGAGGGCATCATCGCCTTCGTCGCCGAGCGCGTGTCGCCGCACAAGAAGGTGCGACGCGTCGAGTTCATCGACATCGTCCCGAAGTCCGCGGCCGGCAAGATTCTGCGCAAGGATCTGCGCGCCGCGGAGGCCGGAAAGTAAGACTCCGATTCACATCGACACCCCGTCCCACACTCAGTGGGGCGGGGTGTTGTTCGTGTGCAGTTGCTGGGGGACCTCACACCCTTTTTGTGGACTGCGCGGCTGTGATCCGAGCCGAGTGTGGGCGCGCGGTTGGCACTAGGTGTGTGAGGTTGCTGGTACCGGGTGGGTGTTCGCCGCGTCCAAGGGGTGGGTGGGTTCGACGAAGGGGAGCGGTGTGAGCGTGACGCGGTGGTGGGTGGCAGGTCTGGTCGGGGTGGTGGCGTCGGTCGCTGGATGTGGCGGGGCGACCGAGGATGCGCCGGTTGCGGAGTCGTCGACGAGCTCGGTGGTTGCGACACCGGTGGCCGACGAGCCGTGGGATCCCTGCGCCATTCCGGACAGTGCCGTCGAGGCTGCGGGGTTGGATGTGGAGAGCAAGAGTACGAATCTGTTCGGAGACGCGCCGCTGTCCGACGATTGGATGACCTGTATCTGGACGGATCCTGACCCCGGGTCGTGGTATTTCCTGGGAGTGTTCTCGGGCTTCCAGTCATTGGACGATCTCCGGAATAACGACCGCTTCGGCCAGTTCTCGAAGGTCGAGGAACTGGGCGGCTATGAGTTTCTGCGCGCAGACCGACCTTCCGGTCGCAGTTGCGGATTCGCGCTCGAAGTTGAACAGGGACTGGTGTACTTCGTTCTCGACACAATGGGTTCCGAAGAGCCACAGGGCGACCCATGTGTGGAGATCATGCGGATCGCAGGCTCACTGCACTCGTCGCTGCCTCCGGCAGCAAGTTGACTGAAGGAGGCTTTGGTGGAAACTAACGTCGATAGTCTTGCAGCGTTGATGCAGCAGTGGCGCAACCTGTCCGAGCAGGCGGCCGCGGGGGCGCTCGAGATTCCGGAGGGCGTGGCGTTCGAGTGTGACCAGGCGTGCGCCGAATACCTCAGACACCTGAATGGCATGTTGCAAAAGACGGAGTTTCTCGTGGATCTCGAAGCCTTCGGCACGCTTCCGTCAGCCCAACAGCTGGGTCGCAAGTTCAAACGACTTGCCGATGGGGAAGAAAGGTCGGCGGCTGTGGCGATCAGGCAACACATCGAGGTCGTTCAATTGATGCGATCGGTGTTTCGACGCTATTTCGTCGAGACCGAACAAGTCGATCGGAGTGTGGGAGCTCGGATCGGCGATATCGGGTCGGGTCTGGGCGGATAGCCCGCAACCTCACACCCTTTCTGCACACCTCACACCCCTGGCATGACGTGAACTCGGGCGCTCGGTCGGCAAAAAGGGTGTGAGGTCCCGCGACCCCGCGCGACCCCCGCAGCGAAGCGTCGAATATTGTCTGAAATGTCCGTAATAGCAACTCTCGCAACACAATCGAGACAACATTCGCGAATCGGATGACCTGGTCCGTGCTCGTGTTGTTCGACCCCGTCATCCCCATCCCGATCACCCTCACCGCCGTCGTGATGATCGTCGTCGTCGGGGTCCTGGTCGCACGCGGGCCAACGGGAGTGGAACATGAGAAACTGACCACATGAGTATCGGAACCTTGATTCTGCTTCGTCACGGCGAGAGCGAATGGAATGCGTCCAACCAGTTCACCGGTTGGGTGGACGTGCGACTGACCGAGAAGGGCGAGGCCGAGGGCAAGCGCGCCGGTCAGCTCCTCGCCGAGGCAGGCATCCTGCCCGACCTGCTGTACACCTCGCTGCTGCGTCGCGCGATCAGCACCGCCAACCTCGCACTCGACGCCGCCGACCGGCACTGGATTCCCGTCGTCCGCGACTGGCGTCTGAACGAACGGCACTACGGCGCACTGCAGGGACTGAACAAGGCCGAGACCAAGGACAAGTACGGCAACGAGCAGTTCATGCTGTGGCGTCGTAGCTACGACACCCCGCCGCCGCCCATCGAGATCGGCAGCGAGCACAGCCAGGACGCCGATCCGCGCTACGCGGACCTGGACAGCGTTCCGCTGACCGAATGCCTCGCAGACGTCGTCGAGCGCCTGATCCCGTACTTCGAGGAGACGATCGTCGCCGATCTGAAGGCCGGCAAAAACGTCCTCGTCGCCGCGCACGGTAACTCGCTGCGCGCTCTCGTGAAGTACCTCGACGAGATCTCCGACGCCGATATCGCCGAGCTCAACATCCCCACCGGCATTCCGCTGAAGTACGACCTCACCGAATCCGGCGGCAAGCTGAAGCCCACCAACCCCGGCGGCACCTACCTCGACCCCGAAGCAGCGGCTGCAGGTGCAGCTGCCGTGGCAAACCAGGGCGGTAAGTAGCTCCACCACGCCCAAACCGACGTTTTGTCGTAACTGCAGGTGAACGATCGAAGAACACTGCCGACGGGGACTATGACGACCAGGGAAATGCCTGCACCCTGCGTATGTGAGCTGTCCATCGAACGTACGATTCCGGTGTGAGTGTTGCATCGGCCGTACTACTGGCTATCGCCACGGCCTTCGTGGGATACCTCGTCGGCGGTGTTCTGATCCCGTACCTCAACACTCGACACTCGGAGCGTCGCCGAGCCACGTCCGGCCTGACGATGTCCCAGGTGCTGGACCTGATCGTCCTCGCATCGGAGAGCGGCATCGCCGTCGTCGACCAATTTCACGACGTCGTGCTGTTCAACCCGCGCGCCGAGGAGTTGGGGCTGGTGCGTAACCGGCTGATCGACGATCGGGCGTGGGACGCCGTCCTCAAGGTCCTCGCCGACGGCAACCCCGTCGAAGTGGACCTGAGCTCGAAGAACCCGAGAACCGGCCGAGACAAGATCGCCGTCCGCTGTGTCGCCCGGCTGCTCAGCAAGGAAGACAAACGCTTCGTCGTGCTGTTCGCCGACGACGATTCCGAGCAGGTCCGGATGGAGGCGACGCGTCGGGACTTCGTGGCCAACGTCAGCCACGAACTCAAGACTCCCGTCGGCGCGATGAGCCTGCTGGCCGAGGCGCTGCTCGAATCCGCAGACGACCCCGACTCGGTGAGGCACTTCGGCGGCAAGGTCGTCGCCGAATCCAAACGGCTCGGCAACATGGTGACCGAACTGATCGCACTGTCCCGCCTGCAGGGTGCCGAGAAGCTACCCGACCTCGAGGTCGTCGACGTCGACACCGTCGTCAACGAGGCGATGGATCGATCCAAACTCGCCGCCGAGAACGCCGGAATCTCCGTCACCACCGACCACCCGAGCGGCCTCGAAGTTCTCGGCGACCAAGCGCTGCTGGTGACGGCCCTGGCCAACCTCATCCAGAACGCCATCGCCTACTCCTCGGACGGTGCGCCGGTGTCGGTGAGCCGAGCCCTGCGCGGAGACAACGTGGCGTTCGCCGTCACCGACCGCGGCATCGGCATCGCCAAAGAAGACCAGGAACGCGTCTTCGAGAGATTCTTCCGCGTCGACAAAGCTCGGTCGCGGGCAACCGGCGGCACAGGCCTCGGCCTGGCCATCGCCAAACACGTCGCAGCCAACCACAACGGCAGCATTTCGCTGTGGAGCAAGCTGGGCACCGGATCCACCTTCACCCTCCAGATCCCTGCGTACTTCGAAGAAGAAGACGACGCTTCGGTTACAGAAAGAGAGAATCAGTGACCAACGTTCTGATCGTGGAAGACGAAGAGTCGTTGGCCGATCCATTGGCCTTCCTGCTCCGCAAGGAAGGCTTCGAGGCCACGGTCGTCGGAGACGGACCGTCGGCGCTCGCGGAATTCGATCGCGCAGGAGCAGACATCGTGCTGCTCGACCTCATGCTCCCCGGCATGAGCGGAACCGATGTGTGCAAGCAACTGCGTTCGCGCTCAGGCGTTCCCGTGATCATGGTGACCGCACGTGACAGTGAGATCGACAAGGTCGTCGGACTCGAACTCGGTGCCGACGACTACGTCACCAAGCCGTACTCGGCACGCGAACTCATCGCTCGCATCCGCGCAGTTCTGCGGCGCGGCTCCGACGCCGAGGTCGACGGTGGAGTCGATACCGGAGTGCTCGAAGCCGGACCGGTGCGCATGGACGTCGAACGTCACGTGGTGATGGTCGGATCCGAGCAGATCACGTTGCCGCTCAAGGAATTCGATCTGCTCGAGTACCTGCTGCGCAACTCCGGTCGAGTGCTGACCCGCGGACAGTTGATCGACCGCGTGTGGGGAGCCGACTACGTGGGCGACACGAAGACCCTCGACGTGCACGTCAAGCGACTGCGCTCGAAGATCGAAGCGGACCCGGCCAAGCCGGAACACCTCGTCACCGTGCGCGGACTGGGCTACAAACTCGAAGGGTAGAGCCTGCGGCATGTGCGCGGAACTTCGTAGTGGGCTACGAGGTTTCGCTCACGTGCGGCGCAGCCGCTCTATCGGCGCTGCGCCTCACGAGTGGCCGGATGCACTGCTATCAGACCCAGACCGCGGCGACGCTTGCACAACGATGCCAGTTCGTCGTACGCCGCCTTGCCGAGTAGTTCGGTCAATTCCGGCTTGTAGGACTCGAACACCTGCTTCGAGCCGACGTGCGCATCGGGCGAGCCCGAGCAATACCAGTGCAGATCGAGACCGCCTTCGCCCCAGCCGCGTCGGTCGTACTCGCCGATCGTGGTCTTGAGGATTTCGGAGCCGTCCGGCCGCGTCACCCAGTCCTGGGTACGTCGGATCGGCAGCTGCCAGCACACGTCGGGCTTGACCTCGAGCGGCTCGATGCCCTTGCGGAGCGCCATCGAGTGCAGGGCGCACCCGATTCCGCCCTCGAACCCGGGACGGTTCTGGAAGATGCAGGCACCCTTGTAGCGCCGCGTCCGCAGCGACTGCTCGTCGTCGAGATCGTCGTATTCGACGTATCCCTTCTTGCCCAGACCCTTGTCCATGAGCTGCCAGTCCTGCGGAGTGAGCAACTTCACGGACTCGTCGAGCTTGCGTTTGTCGTCCTCGTCGGACAGGAAAGCGCCGTGGGAGCAACAACCGTCGTCGGGGCGGCCCTCGACGGTTCCCTGACAGGCCGGAGTTCCGAACACGCAGGTCCAGTTGGACAACAACCACGTCAGATCCGCAGCGATGAGGTGTTCCGAATTGTCGGGGTCGGGAAACTCGACCCATTCTCGCGGGAAATCCATCTCGACCTCTGCAGCGAACGACTGCTGCTCACGACCTGCTGTCACAAACGTCGACGGTAGACCCAGTACCGTGGGCATGTGCGAATAGGGGTGCTCGACGCCGGTACGGACGCGGCTCGAGGCGACTCGTAGCGTTCGTAACGCGGATCGTCGTGGCCGACCGTGCAGAATTGGAAGGTGTCAGCGCCGACAGGTCGCCACCACTGGTGGCCGGGGCTCTGGTAGCGGAGGCGAGCATGCGGGCATCGACAGTGGAGTCACCCGAGATATGCCCGTGGGCGCTGAAGGAAGGTTTGATGTTGAGGAAGCTGGACCCCGAAACCGACGGCGATCCGGTGGTGAGCTCGAGATGAGCGACACCAACCCGGAGGACACCGGACAGATCTCGGTTGCCGAGCTGCTGGCTCGAAACGGTCAGAAGACGAACCTGAGCGCAGGCGGTCGCCGTCGCCGCGGCGTCAAGGGCGGCATCTCCGTCGCCGAGCTGACCGGTGAGATCCCCGTCGTACGCGACGAGCCCGGTAACCGCAGCGCCCCGGTGGTCGAGTCCCCGGCACCCGACGCGTCCGAGCCCGAGACGCCCGACGTCGCCCCGGCAGCTCCGCAGAGCAGCGATGCGGCCGAGGACGATGCACCCGCCGCCGTCTCTTCCCGGCCGCAACCAGCCAAGCCGCAGACCACTCGCCCCACCCCGTTCCAACCGGCAGGCAAGCGCGAGAAGCAGCAGCCCGAGCCGGAACTGCTGTCCGGCTCCACCACGGTTGCCGGTGACCTGCTCAACCGCTCGCACGACGACACCGAACGGTCCAAGCGCCCGGCTGTGTCCACGGCGCCGGCGCCCGATCGGCTTCCGTACGGATCCACCGCGGCCGAGCAGGGCCGGACCCGCAAGCCTGTGGGATTCCGAGCCTCGCGGCAGGTCGAGGTGGTCGAGCCGAACACCGACGTCGCTCCGCGTGCCGCGGTCATCGACGTCGACGACCTGGCCAAGACTGCGGTGTCTCCGCGCATTGCGCGCGCCGACGACACGACGGCCGAGTCGGCCGACGAGTCGGCGAAGGTCGATACGTCCGCCGCCACCGAGGTCGTCGATCTCGTGAAGCCGGAGATCGACGACGAACCGAAGACCGCGACCGACGTCGAGGCCGACACCGACACCGAAGACGCACCGGACGCGGAGGCCGACAGCGCCACTGCGGCCTCGCGGACCGACCGCCGGGCAGCGGCCGTCAAGGGCAAGGGCGGTGCCGTAAGGCAATGGCTGGTGCTGATCGGTCAGGCCGTGGTGTCGATCGCCGTCGGCGCGCTGCTGTTCAAGGGCTTCGAGCAACTGTGGGACGTGTTGCCGTGGGTCGCTCTGGTGCTGTCGGTGCTGGTCATCGTCGGGCTCGTCGCGGTGGTGCGGATTCTGCGACGCACCGACGATCTGATCTCGATCGTCATCGCGATCGCGGTCGGTGTCTTCGTCACGCTCGGTCCGCTCGCCTTCCAACTCAGTACCGGCTGAGTCGGCACACCGATGGGCGCGAAGCGAATTCAGGTAGGACTGTCCACGGCCTCGGTCTATCCGCAGAACACCGAGGCGGCGTTCCGATACGCGGCAGAGCTCGGGTACGACGGCATCGAATTGATGGTGTGGGCCGAGTCCGTCAGCCAGGACGTCGACGCGGTGGCCGCGCTCTCGCGGGAGTACTCGATGCCGGTGCAGGCCATCCACGCGCCGTGTCTGCTGATCTCGCAGCGAGTGTGGGGATCCGATCCGGTCACCAAACTCGCCCGCTCGGTCGAGGCGGCCGAGAAGCTGGACTCGGCGACGGTCGTGGTGCACCCACCGTTCCGGTGGCAACGCAAGTACAGCGACGGCTTCGCCGATCAGGTCGCCGAACTCGAATCGAACTCGCACGTGGTGGTCGCCGTGGAGAACATGTTCCCCATGCGCGCCGACCGCTTCTTCGGGCGCAAGGAGAAATCCGCACAGCGACTCGAACGACGCGGTGGTCCGGGCGCGGCACTGTCGGCGTTCTCGCCTTCCTACGACCCGACCGACGTCGGCCACGGGCACTACACCCTCGACCTCTCGCACACGGCCACCGCAGGCTCCGACGCGCTCGAGATGCTCGACCGGATGGGCGAGGGCATCGCGCACCTGCATCTGGCCGACGGCCGGGGCGCATCGGTGGACGAGCACCTGATCCCCGGCCACGGCAGCCAACCGTGCGTGGAGGTGTGCACCGAACTGGTGCGCCGCGGCTTCGAAGGGCAGGCGGTCATCGAGATCAACACACAGAACGCGCGGACGGTCCCCGAGCGTTCCTCGATGCTCGGGCAAGCACTGCAGTTCGCCCGCGCACACCTGTCCTGAGGCCGCCGGTAAGTTGTCGGAAATGAGTTCCGCCAGCCCCTTCACCGCCGCCACCACCCTGACCGCGCTCGAGGTCGCCGCCGACACCGCGTCGTTCGCGGGCGCGATCGACTCCACCTGGACCATCGGTCCGAAGGTGCACGGCGGCGTGATGCTCGCCGTCTGCGCGGCAGCAGCGCGCAAGCACATCGTCACGACCGACCCGGAGCAGGCCGAGATCCAGCCGCTCGCGGTGAGCGTCAGCTACCTGGCCGCTCCCGATCCCGGCGAGGTCGCGCTGACGACGGTGGCACGCAAGCGCGGCCGTCAGGTCTCGCACGTCGACGTCGAACTCACCCAGGCCGGACGCGTTGCCGTGCGGGCGGTGGTGACCCTCGGTCGTCCCGATTCCGAGGAACCCCACCACGAGACGCCGACGTCGTTGGCGTCGATGGCAGCCGAGCCGCCGGCCGAGACCCTCGCGGTGGCGGGCGATCATCCGATGGCGTCGATCGTGCACGTCGCCAAGGGCTGCGAGATGCGGATCGACGCGGCGTCGGCGTCGTTCCTGACCGGCCAGCAGGGCGAGGCGGAGATTCGACTGTGGGTGCGTCCCTTCGCGGGCGACGAGGCCGATCTCGACACCGCAGTGCTGTTCGCACTGATGACCGGAGACATCTCGGCTCCGGTGACCATGAACCGCGGAATGTTCGGTTGGGCTCCGACCGTGCAGTTGACGACCTACCTGCGACGCCGTCCGGCACCGGGGTGGCTGCGTGTGGCGGCGACCAGCACCGTCATCGGCAGCACCTGGTTCGAGGAGGACCACGTGGTGCTGGATTCGACCGGTGCCGTCGTGGTGCAGAGCAGACAGTTGGCGATGGTGCCACGCTCGAACTGACATGGCAGGCTTGGTCGTATGACGAGAATTGCAGTGATCGGCGGCGGACGGATCGGTGAGGCGTTGATTGCGGGACTCCTCGAGTCCGGCCACGCAGTGCGCGATCTGGTGGTCGCCGAGAAGTCCGAGGCCCGCGCCAAGGAGATCGCCAAGGAATTCGGAGTACTGACCACCACCGTCGGCGACGCATCCGAGGGAGCCGATGTGATCGTGCTGGCGGTCAAGCCGGCCGACGTCGAAGCGGCACTGACCGAGATCACGAAAATCGAACTCGACGGCGATCGCGAACAACTCATCGTCTCGCTGGCCGCAGGAGTCCCTACCGCCAAGTTCGAGCCCAAGCTCCCCGCCGGCTTCCCGGTCGTTCGGGTCATGCCCAACACCCCGATGCTGGTGGGGGAGGGCGTCAGCGTGTTGGCACCGGGCAAGTACGCCCGCGCCGAGCACCTCGAACTCGTGCGCTCGATCCTCTCGGCCGTCGGCAAGGTGGTCGTGGTCAAGGAGAACCAGCTCGACGCCGTGACGGCCGTGTCCGGCTCCGGGCCGGCCTACTTCTTCCTCGTGGCCGAGGCCATGATCGACGCCGGAGTGGGCCTGGGATTGAGCCGCGACGTGGCGTCGGCGCTCGTGGTTCAGACGATGGTGGGGTCCGGAGCGATGCTCGATCGCTCCGACGAGAGCGCGAGCGAGCTCCGGTACGCCGTGACTTCTCCCGGCGGAACGACAGCCGCAGCAGTGCGTGAATTGGAGAGAAAGGGCGTCCGAGCAGCGTTTTTCGATGCCCTCGGTGCCGCAAATGCCCGATCCATTGAGATGGGCATCACAGCAGAATAAAAAATCTTTTCCCCACACCCGTCGCAGTAACCCCATCTGTCCCTATAGGCTCGGAGGCAGCACGTGCGTGTCTGTTCGGCAGGAGGGGAAGCCTGCCGCATGAGACGTGCCGGAGGTATGTGGATTGATGGCGTCTATAAACAAGCCGTCCAAGGGTTCGTCCCCGGACGGTCAACCGGCCCTGGCCGGAACGCAGTTCCTCACGGTCGCCGAAGTGGCGACGCTGATGAGGGTTTCGAAAATGACCGTGTACCGGCTGGTGCACGGCGGAGAATTGCCCGCTGTACGAGTGGGTCGATCTTTTCGTGTGCACGCCAAGGCGGTCCACGACTATCTCGAGACCTCGTACTTCGACGCAGGCTAGTAGTGCACGTGGGGCCGGTTTCGTAAGTCCTGGTTCACACCGGTAGGATTGGCGCTCGTCGTGCCAGCCAGCCGGTGTGCAGCCGTGGGCGAGTACGTGGCCCCAGCGCCAGCTCGGTGACCAAGGCTTTTGGCTCGAAGCCCTCAGGGCTTGGTTGTCAGGTAGGCGTACGCAAACGGCGTGCGCGAAAACGCTAGAGAAGAACGTGAGGACACCCGCATGGGTTCAGTGATCAAGAAGCGTCGCAAGCGCATGTCGAAGAAGAAGCACCGAAAGTTGCTTCGTCGTACCCGCGTGCAGCGCAGGAAACTCGGCAAATAAGCCTGCCGTCATCTGCTTCATGGGGAAGCCCGTCACCATCGGTGGCGGGCTTCTTCCGTTCGAAGAACGGGCTTTGCTTCTCACCCACGCCGAGCCCGGCCGATCCAGTAGGCTTTGCAGCGGAACCGACGTTGGGGGTGCGCAGTGAGTCCGAGCGATCGTGGATCGTCTGCGCCCCGAGTGGTCCTCGTGACCGGAGCGAGCCGATTCCTCGGCGGCTACCTCGTCACCAGACTCGCCCAGAATCCGAACATCGAGCGTGTCATCGCCGTCGATGCGGTCTCGCCGAGCAAGGATCTGTTGCGCCGCATGGGACGCGCGGAATTCGTCCGCGCCGACATTCGTAATCCTTTGATCGGCAAAGTGATTCGCAATGCCGGCGTCGACACCGTCGTGCACGCCGCTACCGTCGCCAAGCCCCCGAAATCCGGTGGCCGCGCGACGATGAAAGATCTCAACGTCATCGGCGCGATGCAGCTGTTCGCGGTCTGCCAGAAGTCACCGACCGTCGAGAGGGTGGTACTGCGTTCGTCGTCCGCGGTGTACGGCTGCAGCGCGAAGGATCCGGTGAAATTCACCGAGGAGATGAGTGCTCGACGCCCCCCGAGCGGTGGGTACGCGCGGGACTCGATCGACATCGAGGGATACGTGCGCGGTCTCGGGCGTCGACGACCGGACATCGCGGTGTCGATCCTGCGCATGGCACCGCTGATCGGTCCACGACTGAACGGCACCATCTCGCGCTACATGACCTCTCCGCTGATTCCCAGCATCGTCGGTCGCGACGCACGCATGCAGTTGCTGCACGAGGAAGACGCCCTGGCTGCGCTCGAGCGCGCGACTCTCGGTGGGTCGGCCGGCACGTTCAACATCGGAGCCGACGGCACGATCATGCTGTCCCAGGCGATTCGTCGAGCCGGCCGCGTTCAGGTGCCGGTACCGTTTCCGCTGTTCAAGAGCGTCGGCCGCGCACTGATGGGCGGCATGATGCGCGAGTTCACCACCGAGCAACTCGACTACTTCCACTTCGGCTGCGGACTGGACACCACCCGTATGCGGTCCGTCCTTGGCTTCGAGCCGCGGTGGACTACGGTTCAGGCATTCGACGACTTCGTCCGAGGCGCAGCGCTGCGGCCGGTCATCAGAACCGAATGGGTGGACAGCGTCGAAGATCGACTGGTCTCGGCCGTCGAGACAGGCGCGTCCACGGCGCGGGCGCTGGCGGCACTGCGTAGTTCGGGAGCGGCGCGTAATTCGGGAGGGGACAGGTGAGCGAAGTGGCCAAAGTGATTCCATTGCACGGCGGCACGTCCGGCCGCTCGGCGCGAGCGGCTGCGGGCTCGCGTGAACGGCACCCCTCCGCCTACGCCGATCCGCGCGAGCCGACGCCGTTGCCGGCCCCGGCTCCTGCCGACGCGTCGGCAGTGACGCCCTCGCTCCCGACTCCGTTGCTGTCGATGATCGACGACACCAAGTCGACGATCGTCGACCAGATCTCCTCGGTCGCCGAGTTCGTTCGCAGGCGGCTGGCCGGTGACTACAGTGTCGACGAGTTCGGCTACGACCCGCACTTCGCCGACGCGGTCTGGCTTCCGTTGCTGCGGCCGTTGTTCGACAAGTGGTTCCGCGTCGAGGTCAAGGGCATCGAGAACATTCCGTCCGACGGCGGCGCGCTCGTCGTCGCCAACCATGCGGGCGTCGTGCCCGTCGATGCGCTGATGGCATCGGTCGCCGTGCGAGATCACCACCCGGCGCACCGCCCTCTGCGAATGTTGGCCGCCGACATGGCATTCGAGATGCCCGGCGTCGGCACGATCGCGCGCAAGGCCGGGCACACGCTGGCGTGCAACCCCGACGCCGAGCGTCTGCTGCGTACCGGCGAGGTCGCCGCCGTGTTCCCGGAGGGGTTCAAGGGCATCGGTAAACCGTTCAGCGAGCGCTACAAGTTGCAGAGATTCGGTCGCGGCGGATTCGTCTCGGCTGCTCTGCGGACGGGTGTGCCGATCATCCCGTGCTCCATCGTCGGGTCGGAAGAGATCTACCCCAAGATCGGCGACATCGCACCACTGGCCCGGTTGATGGGCGTGCCGTACTTTCCGGTGACGCCGTTCTTTCCGCACCTCGGCCCGCTGGGTCTGATCCCGTTGCCGTCCAAGTGGTACATCGAGTTCGGCAAGCCGATCCCCACCGACGGGTACGACTCCACCGCGTTCGAGGATCCGATGGTGCTGTTCGAGTTGACCGACCACGTGCGCGAAACCATTCAGCACACGCTCTATCGACTGCTTGCCAAGAGGCGCAACGTCTTCCTGGGTTAGACACTCGGGTTATCGTGTGGCAGTGCATATTCGCGACACTTCCGCTGCCGATCTACCCGAGATTCTCGACATCCACAACGATGCGGTCGCCAACACCACCGCCATCTGGGACGAAGAACAGGTCGACCTCGCCGATCGCACAGCTTGGTTCGAGGGCCGGATCGCCGCGGGATACCCGGTACTCACCGCAGAGGTCGACGGACGGGTGGCCGGATACGCGTCGTACGGGCAGTGGCGGGTCAAGAGCGGCTACCGACATTCGGTGGAGCATTCGGTGTACATCCATCGAGATTTCTACCGTCGCGGGCTGGCCAGTGCGCTACTGAGTGAATTGATCGAGCGAGCGAAAGCGAGCGACATTCACGTGTTGGTGGGGTTCATCGAGTCCGAGAACACCACGTCGATCGCTCTGCACGAGAAGTTCGGGTTCGCCACCGTCGGACAGATGCCGCAGGTGGGCGTCAAGTTCGGTCGGTGGTTGGACCTGACGCTGATGCAGCTCACTCTCTGATCGCCCGTGGCCGGATGATTCAGGCCTTGCGTCGGCCGATCACCGCAGCCAGCCCGCCGCCCACCGCGCCCAACGCCAACGCCGTGGGCACACCGATCTTGGCGGCCTTGCGTCCGGTGCGGTAGTCGCGGATCTCCCAACCCCGGTTCTTGGCCAGCTCACGCAGATCGGTATCGGGGTTGATCGCCACGGCGGTGCCGACCAGCGAGAGCATCGGCACGTCGTTGTGGCTGTCCGAGTACGCGGTGCAGCGCTTGAGATTGAGACCTTCACGCACCGCCAGCGAGCGCACCGCGTGCGCCTTGCCGATGCCGTGCAGGATGTCGCCGACGAGACGGCCGGTGAACACCCCGTCCTTGCTTTCGGCGACGGTTCCGAGCGCGCCGGTCAGGCCGAGACGCTTGGCGATGATCTGGGCCAGTTCGAGGGGAGTGGCAGTCACCAGCCAGACCTGCTGACCGGCGTCGAGGTGCATCTGCGCCAGAGCCCGGGTGCCGGCCCAGATCTTGTCGGCGATCATCTCGTCGTAGATCTCCTCGCCGAGCCGGGTCAGCTCCGAGGTGGGACGGCCGGTGATGAACGAGAGCGCCTTCTCGCGTCCGCTGGCCACATCCTCGCTGTTCTCCTTGCCGCTGACCCTGAATTTGACCTGCTGCCAAGCGAATTGGGCCAGATCACCGCTGGTGAAGTACTTGCGGGCGGCCAACCCACGAGCGAAGTGAATGATCGACGCACCCTGCACCATCGTGTTGTCCACGTCGAAGAAGGCCGCAGCAGTCAGATCCCGCGGAACGGCCCCCTCGGACTCGATCTGCAACGCCAGAGCGGCATCGGCACTGGCCTGGCCTGCAACGTTGGCGCGAACCTCGGCGTCGCTCGGACCGAACGGATTGCGGATTCTGCGGATGCGGCGCTTGAACTGCTTGTCCTCGCGCGGATCGTTCGTATCGACCATGTCGATATCGGGCGTGTTCTCGATCGGCAGGTCTGTTCCCCCGTCACTCACTTCGGTCCACCTCCCAGTCGAGTCGCTCGCCGCAAGCCTAGTCGGGGTCGTCCGGACGACAGGCGAAGGGCAGCACTCGACCCCTGTCGTTCGGCCCCACGTCGGACCGGGGACTGTGACCTTCGTCTCCGTTACGGCCGTGTCACAGTGGAGGTATGCAGACGACCCCCACCGGCGTGGCTCTTCTCACCCGTGCAGGCTGCCATTCCTGCACTCACGCGCTCGAGGTGTTGAACGAGGTGTGCCGCGAATTCGACGTGGCAGTCACCGTCGTCGACGTCGACGAGGCGGCAGCGGAATCGCCTGACCTGCGTGCGGAGTACGGGGATCGAGTGCCCGTGGTGCTGCTCGACGGCATCGAACACAGTTACTGGGAGGTAGACGTGCCGCGGTTGCGGGCCGATCTGACCCGGGCAGGGCACCCTAAGAACGTGTGATTGCTCTCGCGTGTGCAGGTGAGGGCCGGTGTGCGCAACTTTGTTCATTCGTTCACAAGCAGTTACCGTGGTGTGAACAGCGTCCGTGAAATAGACACGAACGCAGGATCAGCGTGAAGATCGGCCGTCGTTGCCGTTCGGACGAGGAGCCCCAGACGTGACCGAAGAGCGCCCGTCGCCCAGCGGCGTAGAGCGGGTCATCCCTCAGGCTACGGTCACCCGTCTGGCGACGTACCTGCGGGTCCTCTCGATCCTCGCAGACGAGGGCGTTCTCATCGTCTCCAGTGAAGAACTGGCCACCGCAGCAGGCGTCGGATCGGCGAAACTGCGCAAGGACCTCTCTTTCCTCGGCCCCAACGGCGTCCGCGGAGTCGGCTACGACGTGGCCCGCCTGCGCGCCAAGATCGACAGCGCACTCGGACTCGACCGCGGCCACCGCGTCGTCCTGGCCGGAGTCGGCAACCTCGGGCAGGCGCTGGCCGGCTACGGCGGATTCGCTCGACGCGGCTTCACGATGGTCGGCCTCTTCGACAGCGACCCGGCGCGAGTGGGCACCGACGTCGACGGCCTCACCGTCCGGCACGTCGACGAACTCGTCGTCGCCTGCCGCGAACTCGAAGCGACCATCGGCGTCATCGCCACCCCCGACGAGGCCGTGCACAGCGTCGCCGAAAAGCTCGTCTCCGGTGGCGTCGAATGCATCCTGAGCTTCTCGCCCATGGTTCTCGACGTCCCCGAACACGTCGAGGTGCGCCGCGTCGACCTGGCCGTGGAGATGCAGGTGCTCTCCTTCAACAGCTCCCGCAACGTCTCCGGACCTGCCGATATCGCCGGTCCGGCCATCGTCACCGCGCCCCGACCGCAGCCGGTCTCGCCGCCCCCGCTCACGTCCACGGCACGTCTCGGCCGCAGTCACGGCCCGCGCATCGCCGGCAACCCAAGCCCAGTCAACAGTTCGACAAGAAACGGATCGGTGATTGCACCGTGAGTGTCCTTCTCGTCGGGATTTCGCACCGTAGCGCTCCCGTCGCAGTCCTCGAGCGTGTCGCCATCACGGACACCGATCGCCCGAAACTGACCGACAAGCTGATGGCCAGCGGAAGCATTTCCGAGGTCATGGTGGTATCCACGTGCAATCGCGTCGAGATCTACGCCGTCGTGGACGCCTTCCACGGCGCGCTGACCGCCGTCGGCGAAGTTCTCGGTGAGCACTCCGGGCTCGAGGTCGCGGACCTGACCAAGCACGCCTACGTCCGCTACAGCGAGGCCGCCGTCGAGCACCTCTTCGCCGTGGCCAGTGGCCTCGACTCGATGGTCATCGGCGAGCAACAGATCCTCGGCCAGATCCGCTCGGCGTACGCCGCCTCGGACGGGCAGCAGGCATCGGGCCGGGTGATGCACGAACTGGCTCAGCAGGCCCTGCGCGTGGGCAAGCGCGTGCACAGCGAAACCGGAATCGACGCCGCCGGAGCCTCGGTGGTCTCGGTCGCCCTCGACCGCGCCGCGGACCTGTTCGGCGGTTCCCTCGCCGGCCGCAAGGCCGTCGTCCTCGGGGCCGGTGCGATGGGCGGGCTCGCCGTCGCTCACCTCGGGCGCGCGGGTATCGGTGCACTGACCGTCGTCAACCGCACTCGCGAGCGAGCCGACCACCTGGCCGAGAACGCCGTCTCCAACGGCATCACGGCAACCTCGGTCGCGCTCGAGAACCTGGCCGACGCAGTCGCCGAGGCCGACATCCTCCTCACCTGTACCGGAGCGGTGGGGGCCGTGGTCTCCATCGCCGACGCCCACCTCGCTCTCGCCCGCCGCGGCTCCGATCGACCGTTGGTGATCTGCGACCTCGGTCTGCCGCGCGACGTCGACGCCGCGGTGTCGGGTCTGCCGGGCATCACCGTCTTCGACATGGAGTCCCTGCAGCGTGATCCTGCTGCCGGTGCCGCGGCGAACGACGCGTCGGCGGCTCGCGAGATCGTTTCCAGCGAACTCTCGGGATACCTTGCCGGACAACGACTTGCCGAGGTCACCCCCACTGTCACGGCACTGCGTCAGCGTGCTGCCGAGGTGGTCGAGGGAGAGCTGCTGCGGCTGGAATCGCGGCTGCCCGGGCTCGACTCGCCGCAGCGCGACGAGGTGGCCCGCACCGTGCGCCGCGTCGTCGACAAGCTGCTGCATTCGCCCACCGTGCGGGTCAAGCAGCTCGCCAGTACGCCGGGCGGGGATTCCTACGCCGCTGCGCTGCGTGAGTTGTTCGAGCTGAGCCCCGGCTCGGTCGACGCGGTTGCCATGCCGATGGAGATCGGCTCGCTGGAGCTGGTGGACGATTTCACTGCCAGCCGTACCGATCTGCGCTCGGACTCTTACCCCGGCGAGACCACCGGTCAGGAGCGTGCCGAATGACCGACATCGTCAAGATCGGTACTCGCGGAAGCCTTCTCGCGACCACCCAGGCCGACACCGTTCGGGTGGCCCTCGCGGCAGCCGGAGTCGAGGCGGAACTGGTGATCGTCAAGACCGCGGGCGACCTCTCTGCTGCGCCCGTGCAGACCATCGGCGTCGGTGTCTTCACCGCGGCGCTGCGTGAGGCGCTGGCCGACGGCACCGTCGACATCGCCGTGCACTCGTACAAGGATCTGCCGACTGCGGCCGACGACCGGTTCACCATCGCCGCCATCCCCGCTCGCGAGGACCCACGAGATGCCCTGGTCGCCCGGGACGGACTGGTTCTCGGTGAACTGCCCGCCGACGCGAAGGTCGGCACGTCCGCACCCCGCCGGATCGCTCAATTACGTGCTCTCGGACAGGGATTGAACGTTCTGCCGTTGCGCGGCAACCTCGACACCAGGATCGGCAAGGTCGCGTCGGGTGAGCTCGACGCCGTCATCGTCGCCCGCGCCGGCCTGTCCCGTATCGGCAGGTTGGATGTCGTCACCGAAGCGCTCGACCCGGTGCAGTTGCTTCCGGCACCCGCCCAGGGCGCGCTGGCAGTCGAATGTCGCGTCGAGGACACCGATCTCGTGACCGCGATCGCCACCCTCGACGACGCACACTCACGCGCCGCCGTGGCGGCGGAACGCGGACTGCTCGCCGAAC
Organism: Rhodococcus sp. IEGM 1370; assembly: GCF_033142325.1. Lineage (NCBI taxonomy): Bacteria > Bacillati > Actinomycetota > Actinomycetes > Mycobacteriales > Nocardiaceae > Rhodococcus > Rhodococcus sp. IEGM 1370. The sequence continues at coordinate 108,741 of NZ_JAWLRY010000004.1, forward strand.
TCGAAGCCGGCTGCACCGCTCCGGTCGGCGCGATCGCAGAGGTCGTCGAATCCATCGACGAGGACGGCCGCATCTTCGACGAACTGTCGTTGAGGGGCTGCGTCGCCGCCATCGACGGCAGCGACACCATCCGCGCGTCGATCGTCGGATCACCCGACCGAGCCGAGGAGCTGGGCCGAGAACTGGCCCGCGAACTGCTCGATCTCGGTGCGCGCGAACTCGTTTCAGTCACCGAACCAGCACAGGCCGGTTCTCAGGTACAGGGTGGATCTCATGTCTAGGGCCATAACGGCACCCGTCCGCGGACGCGCCAAACGCAAGGCGACTCGTCCGATGGTGCGAAGAGAGTCGATCGCCACCGCTCGACTGATTCCGAAACGGGGCACCGCAACCCCGATAGAACTGCAGTACCCACACAAGACAGCACTGGAGAACAACCGATGAGCCCAGTCCGCAAGAACACCAACGGACGGATCCTGTTCGTGGGATCCGGGCCGGGTGACCCGGCTCTGCTCACGGTCCGGGCACGGGAAGTGCTCGGAGCGGCCGAGCTCGCGTTCACCGATCCCGACGTCGACAAGGGTGTCACCGCCCTCGTCGGTGCCGACGTTCCGCGTGACCCGGAGACGGGTGAGAACGGTGTCGAGGTTCGTCCGGCACTCGGCGAACCGGCCGAGGTCGCCAAAACCCTTCTCGCCGAGGCCAAGAACGGCCACGACGTGGTTCGCCTGGTCTCCGGTGATCCGCTCACGACCGACTCGGTGATCGCCGAGGTCAGCGCCGTCGCTCGCACGCACGTGCCGTTCGAGGTGCTCCCCGGCCTGCCGTCGGGATCGGCCGTCCCCAGCTACGCAGGCATGGCACTCGGCTCGGGTCACACCGAGGCCGACGTCCGCGGCGAGGTCGACTGGGCAGCACTCGCAGCTGCTCCTGGCCCGCTGGTACTGCACGCCACGTCGGGTCACCTGGCCGAAACCGCCAGTGCCCTCGTCGAACACGGCCTGGCACCGCAGACGCCCGCGGCCATCACCGTCCGCGGCACCACCCGTCAGCAGCGCACCGTCGAGGCCACCCTCGCCACCCTCAACGATGCTGGATCCGAGCTCGTCGGATCACTCGTCGTCACCGTGGGCAAGGTCGTCTCGGGCCGAAACAAGATGTCCTGGTGGGAATCTCGCGCACTGTACGGCTGGACCGTGCTGGTGCCCCGCACCAAGGATCAGGCCGGGGAAATGAGCGATCGCCTCGTCACCCACGGAGCCATCCCCATCGAGGTCCCGACCATCGCCGTCGAGCCCCCGCGCAGCCCGGCCCAGATGGAACGCTCCGTCAAGGGCCTGGTCGACGGCCGCTACCAGTGGGTCGTCTTCACCTCCACCAACGCCGTGCGCGCCGTGTGGGAGAAGTTCGAGGAGTTCGGTCTGGACGCTCGCGCGTTCTCCGGCGTCAAGATCGCCTGTGTCGGTGAGGCAACCGCGGCGAAGGTGCGCTCCTTCGGCATCAACCCCGAACTGGTGCCCTCCGGTGAGCAGAGCTCGCTCGGACTGCTCGAGGACTTCCCGCCGTACGACGAGGTCTTCGACCCGGTCAACCGAGTGCTTCTGCCCCGCGCCGACATCGCCACCGAGACTCTCGCCGAGGGCCTGCGCGAACGGGGCTGGGAGATCGACGACGTCACCGCCTACCGCACCGTCCGGGCAGCACCGCCGCCCGCCGAGACCCGCGAGATGATCAAGACCGGCGGCTTCGACGCAGTGTGCTTCACGTCGAGTTCCACCGTCCGGAACCTGGTCGGCATCGCCGGAAAGCCACACGCCCGCACGCTCGTTGCATGCATCGGACCCAAGACCGCCGAGACGGCCGTCGAATTCGGTCTGCGCGTGGACGTGCAGCCCGAGTCGGCTCAGGTCGGACCGTTGGTCGAGGCACTCGCCGAGCACGCGGCTCGCCTGCGCGCCGAGGGTGCGCTGCCCCCGCCGCGAAAGAAGTCACGTCGGCGCTAGGTCCCACCAGAAGAGCCGAATAGCACCCGGTCCGTAAGGAGTTCGCTTGTTCCCCACCGACCGTCCCCGACGACTGCGCCGTACCCCGGCACTGCGTCGACTCGTGGCCGAGACCTCGCTCGAGCCACGGCATCTGGTGCTGCCGATGTTCGTGGCCGACGGCATCAGTGAGCCTCGGGCGATCAGCTCGATGCCCGGGGTCTATCAGCACACGCTGGATTCGCTGAGCGCTGCAGCCGAAGAGGCCGTCGCGGCCGGCGTCGGCGGCGTCATGCTGTTCGGGGTGCCGAGAACCGAGGACAAGGACGAGATCGGCTCGGGTGCAACCGACCCGGACGGGATTCTCAATCGGGGTCTGGCGCGGCTGAAGACCGACCTCGGGGACTCGACCGTCATCATGGCCGACACCTGCCTGGACGAGTTCACCTCCCACGGGCACTGCGGAGTCCTGGGGGAGAACGGATCCATCGACAACGACGCCACCCTGCTGCGGTACGTCGACATGGCCGTCGCGCAGGCGGAGTCCGGTGCGCACCTGCTCGGACCCAGCGGAATGATGGACGGGCAGGTCGGTGCCATCCGCGCCGGACTGGACGCAGCCGGACACGTCGAGGTCGGTCAGCTGGCCTACTCGGCGAAGTACGCCTCGGCGTTCTACGGTCCGTTCCGCGAAGCCGTCGGCTCGTCGCTGCAGGGCGATCGCCGCACGTACCAGCAGGACGCAGCCAACCGTCGTGAGGCCACCCACGAAGTAGAGCTCGATCTCGCCGAGGGTGCCGACATGGTGATGGTCAAGCCGGCCATGTCGTATCTCGATATTCTTCGCGACGTCGCCGAGATGTCACCGGTTCCGGTTGCGGCGTACCAGATCTCCGGGGAATATGCCATGATCACCGCTGCCGCTCAGAACGGGTGGATCGACCGCGACGCAGCGGTACTGGAATCGCTCGTCGGCGTCCGGCGCGCCGGTGCCGATGTCGTACTGACCTATTGGGCTACCGAAGTGGCGGGCTGGTTGTGAACGAATATCCTCCGAACAACAACCCGGACGGCAACCCCGACAGCAACACCCCGGGTAACCCACCGCCGCAGCCGGATTGGCAGCGCTGGGAGATGGAGCACGGGTTCCCGCAGCCAGGACCGGAGCTGGAACCGACCCCGCGTCCGGCCCCCGTCGACGTCGAGACCGCTCGCCACCTGTGGTGGGGAGTGGCGCTGATCGGAGCGCTCTCGGCACTGTTCTCGGTGTGGACGCTGTTCGGGGCGCGCGAGGAATTTGCGCAGTCCTTGCTCGACGACCTCGCAGCGCAGGACGCGGCCGCCGACATGACGGTGGAGTCCACGCAGTCGATGGTGACGGTGATGCTCGTCGTCACGGTGTTCGTCGTACTCGGTTTCGGGGCCTTGTTCCTGTTCTGGGTGAAGCGAATGCGAGCGGGCAAGATGTGGGCGCGCATGCTGCTCACCGTCATCGGATCGTTCACCGTGTTCACCACGATCCTGGAACTGTTCTCGATCGCGTCGAGCGCGGGCGCGATGAACATCGTGATGAGTGTGCTCGGCATCGGCCAGGGAGTGCTGGCCGCCGGGGCGATCTACCTGATGCACCGTCGGGAATCCAACGAATACTTCGTCGCCGCTTCGGGACAGCGGTAGTTTTCAGAACTCGATAGTTTCGGGCGTGTTCGCGGCTCCCACCCCGCTGTGTGACTAGCATCACTCTCGATATCTTCTCGAGTGATCGGAACCGACATGGCAGACAACATCCCTGCAGCAGCGAGCATGGCGCAGCCGACCGCAGTACCGGCCGTCGACCGCGAGCCCTGTCCCGCCGAGAGCGGTCGCCCCGGCTGGGCCCTACTGGGGCTGCTGCTCGCCGTCTCGGCCGCCATCGCGATCATGGCGCTGGGAATCTCTGCAGGCTGAGCGCGTCGCGTCGGCGCAGAATTTCTGCCGGCCGGACTCACAGCTCGCCGACGGTGGCAGGATGTCTGGCGTGAGCGCAGACACCGACGCACCGACCGCCCGGCCCCGAGTGGTATCCGCCGCCTACTGGCTGTGGTTGTCCTCGGCGGTGCTGCTGATCGTCGTGTGCATGATCGCCCTGACACTGCCGGCCGATCAGATCCGCGCATCGTTCACCACCGGCGGTGCGACCGACGAACAGATCGATTCCTTCCTGACGGTGTTCCGCGGACTCGGGGTCATCTTCGGAGTGGTCGGCTTGGCCGTCGGTCTGATGTCGGGCCCCGTCCGCGCCGGAGACCGCAGGTTCCGACGCGCCCTGGTGGCACTGTCCGGAGCCGTGGCGCTGCTGCTGACGTTCGCCGCGCTGGTGTTTCCGTTCGTGCTGCTGGTGATCACCGTTGCGCTGGTGGTCGCAGCCGTTCTGGTCTACCGGCCGTCGGCGCGGGAATGGTTCGTCCGTGAGCAGTGAGATGAACAGCGAGATGAACAGTGACATGAACAGCGAGACTCCCATCGACGAGCCTGTGCTCTTCCACGAGCCCGGTGGTCGGTGGCGCATGCTGGCGTGGGGGCCGGTGTTCTGCCTGGTGGTACTTGCAGTCGAACTCGCATCGGGACCGGTGATCCACTGGTTCGCACTCGCACTGTTCTCGTTGATCCTCGTCGGTCTCACGTACGTCCAGCTGCGCGCCGCGCGGATGCACGTGAGCGTCGAACTCACCACGCGTCGGCTGCGGCAGGGGACCGAGACCGTCGATCTGGACGAGATCGACGACATACTGCCGCCGGCGGACTACGCCGACGGCGACTACGAGCCGAAGAGGTGGGAGACCGCGCGGGTACTCGGGGAGCTGTCGGGTGTGCCGCGCAAGCGTCACGGCATCGGGCTGCGGCTGGTGGGCGGTGGGTTGGTGCAGGCCTGGGCGAAGGACGACGACGGTCTGCGTGCGGCTCTGGAAACGGCGAAGCGGGAGTACCTGTGAGGAAGTCCCTCGGGTGGGCGGAGCTGGGGCTGGCTCTGCTCGCGGTGATCGGAGCTGTGGCGTGCTGGAATGCGGGCGTGCGCACCACCGAGTTTCCCGCGGTTGCCGACGTGTCCCCGGCATATTCGGGGACGTTCTACTCGGGGTCCTGGATCGCGCTGGCCGCTCTGGTCGTCACGGTGGCCGCACTGTTGATGGTCGACGGCGTCCGTCGGGTCCTCTCGGGACGTGCACCCCATACCGGGTAGGGGTATGGTGGGCGTTATGAGCAGCTACAGCGCCGAGCAGGACGATCTGCTGAAGCGATTGCGCCGAATCGAGGGCCAAGTGGCCGGCATTTCGCGAATGGTCGCAGACGACCGCTATTGCATCGATGTCCTCACCCAGGTGTCTGCGGTGACCAAGGCGCTGCAGTCGGTCTCGTTGAAGCTGCTCGACGCCCACCTCGCAGGATGCGTCGTGGAGGCTGCGAAACACGGCGGACCCGAGGCGGACGCGAAAGTGAAAGAGGCCTCCGAGGCCATCGCGCGCCTGGTTCGTTCCTGACGGAAGAGGGGAAATTCAGATGCAGACGACGTATTCGGTCGAGGGCATGACGTGCGGGCATTGCGCCGCGTCGGTGAAAGAAGAAGTCTCGGAGATCGCAGGAGTCACCGGCGTCGATGTCGATGTGGATTCCGGGGCAGTCGTGGTGAGCAGCGATTCGGCGCTCGATGACGCGACGGTGGACGCCGCGGTCGTCGAAGCCGGGTATCGACTGGTGTCCTGAGCACGATTGCGATCCGTCGGTGGTTCGGAAGTCGCGAAAACGGTGATACCGGAGGAATGGGACTTACCGAACATCGTCAGGAGAGCTCGTGAAGAAACCGGTCACCGGCGCAGCGGTCATCGCCATGAGCGTGGCCTTGGTAGCGGCCTGCTCGACGGACACCACCGAACAGGGCAGCAGTGCAGAGCCGACCGAGTCGTCCGCGACCTCGTCGTCGCAGGGCTCCGATTCCGACGCTGCTCCCTCCCCGGCCGCGCCTACCGGACCGCTGCCGAACCTGTCGGTCACCACCGTGCTCGACGGCCTCGACAAGCCCTGGGACGTGGTGGTTGCTCCCGATGGCACGGTGCTGACCGGAGAGCGCTCCGGTCGGTTCGTCATCCGCGACTCCGCAGGAGTCCAGCGTGAACTGAACGCGGACCTCGGTGATCTCTACGCCGCCGGTGAGACCGGACTCATGGGTATCGCACTGGCGGTGGATTTCGAGTCCTCTCGAACCGTGTTCACCTGCCAGGGGCGCCAGGGTAGCGGCGAGAACAGCATTGCCGTCGTGTCGTGGACCGTCGATCCGGGGTGGACTGCCCTGACGAGAACCGGCACTGTCGTCGACGACATTCCGGTCGCCGACGGCGGACGGCACGGAGGCTGCCGAATCTTGGCCCACCCCGACGGCACTCTGTACATCGGCACCGGCGACAACGCGAACCCGACATTTCCTCAGGATCGGAACTCACTGGGCGGCAAGGTGTTACACGTCAACGCCGACGGCACCGCCGCAGCCGACGCACCGGATCGCATCTTCACGCTCGGTCACCGCAATGTGCAGGGACTGGCGATCCGTCCCGGAACCGATCAGATCTTCGAGGTCGAGCAGGGGACGACCCGAGACGACGAGCTGAACCTGTTGGTGCCGGGCGGAAACTACGGCTACAGCCCCGATCGACGCCCGTCGGTCTACGACGAATCGGTCCCCATGACCGACCCCGATCGGGTTCCCGGTGCCCTGCCTGCAGTGTGGAGTTCGGGTGATCCGACCATCGCCACCCCCGACGTCACGTTCACCGACGGTGAGCAGTGGGGCTCCTGGAACGGTGCCGCGGTGATCTCGAGTCAGCAGGGTCAGAAGCTCGTCTTCCTGGCCTTGTCGGAGGACGGAACCGAGTACGTCGCCGAGGCGGAGGCACTGGACGGCACCTACGGCAGATTGCGTTCGCTCACCCCCCTCGGAAGCGACGGCGGCTTCCTGCTCACCACCGACAACGGATCCGACGATCAGGTACTGCTCGTCACGCCCGAGGTCGGCTGACCGCCGACCAGCGAATTGCGTCGTGAGTCGGCGAGCATCCCCTCGACTGTGTTTAAAATCATGTGATATCGGTCATATCGGGCCGGTCGCGGATCGTCGTCAGGAGTGTGGATGAACAAGCTGGTGTCCAGTTCCGGAGTACTCGCCGCCAGCGTCTTCCTGACGCTCGCGGCTACGACCACCGCGACGGCACAGGCCGATCCGCTACCCGGCCTGACGGTCACCACCGTGCTCGACGGACTCGCGAAACCGTGGGACGCGGTGGTCGCGCCCGACGGAACGGTGCTGACCGGGGAGCGTTCCGGCCGGTTCGTGATCCGCGCCGTCGACGGGACCATCCGCGAGCTCGCCGCCGATCTCGACGACCTCTATGCGCCCGGCGAGACGGGCCTCATGGGCATCGCCCTCGCGACGGATTTTGCAGCATCCAGAACCATCTACACCTGCCAGGGCGTACAGGGCTCCGGAGGCGGAACCGGTAGCGCCGGAACAGGAAGTGCCGGCGGCCGCAGCGACAACCACATCGCCGTGCTCTCGTGGACCGTCGATCCGGAGTGGACCGCACTGACGCGCACCGGCACCCTCGTCGACGACATTCCCGTCGCCGACGGCGGTCGCCACGGCGGCTGCAGAATTCTGGCCCACCCCGACGGCACCCTGTACGTCGGCACCGGAGACACGGCGTCGCCGACGGTTCCGCAGGATCGGAACTCGTTGGGCGGCAAGGTTCTACATATCAATGCCGACGGTTCTCCGGCCGCGGGATCACCGGATCGCATCTTCACTCTGGGGCATCGAAACGTGCAGGGCTTGGCGATTCGTCCCGGCACCGATCAGATCTACGAGGTGGAGCAGGGCACCTCCCGAGACGACGAGCTGAACCTGCTGGTGCCCGGCGGCAACTACGGATACCGCCCCGATCGACTTCCGTTCATCTACGACGAGTCGGTACCGATGACCGATCCCACCCGCGTGCCCGGAGCACTCGCCGCGGTGTGGAGCTCGGGTAGCCCCGCCATCGCCACGCCCGGTCTGACCTTCGCGGACGGCGCTAGTTGGGGTTCCTGGAACGGGGCCGCAGTGATATCGAGTCAGCAGGAAGAGAAGCTCGTGTTTCTCAAGCTGTCCGAGGACGGCACAGAATTCGTCGACGAGGCCGACGCCCTGGTGGGTACCTACGGACGACTGCGCTCACTCACCAGCTTCGGCGGCGCCGGCGCATTCCTGCTGACCACCGACAACGGATCGGACGACAAAGTTCTGCTCGTCACCCCCGCTGCCGACTGATGTGCGGCCCAGAGGTCGTCGAGACAGTTAACCGCAGAATCGGACGTAGGGCACTGTTCGGGTCGTTGGGGGCCGCCGCGTTGACCGTTGCGACGGCCGGAGCGGTGCGCGCCGAACCCGTTGTGGCGTCGGCGATTCCAGCGGGCCGACTCGTGGACCTGACCCACACCCTGAGCTCGACCTTCCCGGTGTGGCCGGGGAGCGAACCGTTCTCGATGCGGCCGGTCGCCGCCTACGAGTTGGGCGGCTTCCTGGTGAACAAGCTCTCGTACTGGGAGCACACGGGCACGCACATCGACGCCCCGGCACACCGCGTTCGCGGCGGCGCGACGGCCGACATCCTGCCCCTCGAAGATCTGATCGCTCCGCTGGTCGTACTGGACATCTCGGCCAGGGCAGCATCGGATCCAGAAGCTGTGGTGACGACCGAGGACATCGCGCAGTGGGAGCGCGAGCACGGTCGAATACCTGATCGCGCATTGGTGGCGATGCACAGCCGATGGCAGAACAGGCTTGCCGAGCGTGCTGCCCCCGGCTTCGGCGCAGACGCGGCACAGATGCTGGTGCGCGAGCGCAACGTCGTCGGGATCGGCGTCGACACTCTGAGCCTCGACCGCATGAACGACCGCGAATACCCGGCTCACACAGCAGTTCTCGGGGCAGGCCGATACGGAGTCGAGGCACTGGCGAATCTGGACGCGGTGCCCCCGGCAGGGGCGACGGTCGTCGTCGGCGCACCGAAGCACGCGGGCGCGACCGGCGGACCCTGCCGGGTCTTCGCGATAGTTCCCGGCTGACCCGGGTTTCCGGCTGAACCCCGGCTACGCGTCAGTGCGCGTGGCTGGGGTTCGCGGCCGGCTCTTCCTCGGTTCCCGCCCCTGGCTCTCCGAGCATCGCGGCACCGACCAACGCGTCGGGTACTCCGAAGCCGTCGACGAGCAGTTCGGCGTGCGGACGCAGCGTGCGGCACCGCTCGTTGATGGCACGGGTGACGGCCTTGGATCGCTCGGTGGACAGGTAGCGGTGCTCGATGAACCAGGCCTTGTCCGCCTCGATCACCGACAGTGCGTACAGGTCGCAGACCTCGTCGAGCAGTTCCTTGGTGGTGGCGTCCTCGCAGGATTCGATGCCGGCGATGAACGCCTCGAAGATGATCCGATCGATGTGCGCACTCGCGGCATGCAGCACGTGATCCTGCACCGCGTTGAACGCCTCGAAAGGAGTGGTCTCCTTGGACTTCGACTGCAACCGGCGCGCGACGGTGGAGAGCAGGTACTCCTCACGATCTTCGAACATCTTGACCTGGGTGCCGCGGTTGAACAGCGAGCCCTCCTCCTCGTTGTCCTGACGGCGGTCGAGGATGGTCTGCATGATCGCCTGAGCCGCAGTGCGTTTGACGACGCGGTCGCCCACCATGTCGGCGGCGAACTTGACCCATTCGACCGGGCTCATGGACTTGACGTCGTCGGCGTACGCGGTGAGCAGTTCCTTGGCCACCAGCTGCGTCAGCACATGGTTGTCGCCCTCGAACGTGGTGAACACATCGGTGTCGGCCTTGAGGGAGATCAACCGGTTCTCGGCGAGATAGCCTGCGCCGCCGCAGGCTTCGCGGGCTTCCTGGATCGCGGCGGTCGCATGCCAGGTGTTCGCGGCCTTGAGACCTGCCGCCCTGGACTCGAGCTCGCGCTGCTCCTCGGCGTCGGGGTTGTCCGCGGTCTGCAGCTCGTGCATCTTCGACACGAGCTCGTTCTGCGCGAACTGCAGGGCGTAGGACTTGGCGATGAGCGGGAACAGTCGACGCTGATGCACCAGGTAGTCCATGATCAGGACCTCCTGATCGGAATCCGGTGCGGCGAACTGCCTGCGCTGCAACGCATATCGCGTCGCGATGTCGAGGGCGACGCGGGCCGCTGCAGCGGCGCTGCCGCCGACCGTGACGCGACCGCGGATCAACGTACCGAGCATCGTGAAGAACCGTCGAGACTTGTTCTCGATGGGGGAGGAGTACGTACCGTCGTCGGACACATCGGCGTACTTGTTGAGCAGGTTGTCTCGCGGGATGCGGACGTGATCGAACATCAGGCGGCCGTTGTCGACGCCGGGGAGACCGCCCTTGTACTGACAGTCCGAGGTGGTGACACCGGGCAGGTCGTCACCGTTCTCGTCGCGGAGCGGAACGAAGAAGCAGTGCACACCGTGGCTCTCGGGCTCCTCGCCCGGGCCTGCAGTGATGAGCTGAGCGAACACCGCTGCGACGGTCGCGGTCTCGGCGGCACCGCCGATGTAGTCCTTGCGCGAGGACGGCGTCGGCGAGTTGATGACGAACTCGTCCGTCTTCGGGTCGTACGTGGCCGTGGTCTCGAGCGACTGCACGTCGCTGCCGTGTCCGGTCTCCGTCATGGCGAAGCAGCCGAGCAGATCGAGACTGATGATCTTGGGGACGTAGGCCTCGTGGTGGCGTTCGGTGCCGAGATTCTCGATGGCACCGCCGAACAGCCCCCACTGGACGCCAGCCTTGACCATCAGCGACAGATCGCTCATCGCGAGCATTTCGATCATCGTCACCGCGGCACCGACGTCTCCGGTGCCGCCGTGCTCCTTCTTGAAGCCGTTGTCGGCTGCACCGGCAGCGGCGAGCAACTTGAGCTGCTCCATTGCCTTGGTGCGGGCGATGACGGTGTTCGGCGTGTAGTGCGGACGGAACTCGTCGCGTGCAAGTTGCTGACGCGCCTGGTTCTTCACATCTCGCCAGCGGCCGTCCAGAGTGTTCCGAAGGTGATCCGTTGTGGTTGCCATACTCGACGGTAACCTTTTGCGGCCGCCTGTGAAGGCCGGAAAGTCAGACCGGCCAGACGAATTCTCGGAACACGGCCCGGCAGCTGCGCCAGAAGCCCTTTTTCGCGTACGGACCGTCGCGGAACAGCGACGCGCAGTTGTCCTCCATGGCCCTGTTCACCAGGGGGCTGAAGTCGGTGAACTCACCGACCAGGAACTCCTTGAAGCCCTCCGGCCACGCGTGCTGGGCTGGTTCGTGTTGTGCCTCCACGACCGCGAGTGTAATGCAGCGGTAACACCGATGTTACAAATCCCACTCATTTCAGCAGTGCGAACGCCTGCTGCGCGACGAGGAACGCATAGCTGGACGGAATCAGATCGATCGCGCCGTCGGCCCGGAACTGCTCGGTCACGATCCAGTCCTGGCCTGCCGCGTCCGTGGCGAGGAATGCGCCGGCCAGATCACCGGGAGCACTGCCGCCCTTGAAGCCCGAGTACGGCCACAGCGCCGCGTCGAGCTGCACGCCCGGGGTGATCGCGAGAATGCGGCGGTTCTCCTCCGCTCCCGGGCCGTTGGCCAGGTAACCCATGGCAGCGCAGACGTCCTGCGCATTGGCGAACCATTCGACACCGTCCGCCGACGCCGGATTGTCGAGGAAGTTCTCGAAGTCGATCGCGAGTGGCCTCGCGTCCGCCCGTTCGAGCAGCTCTGCCCGAGTGGCGGGGTCGGCTCCGGACCACTCTTCTCGCATGTCGGGATCGCCGAATCCGATGACGAAGAACTGCCGGGTGTCCATCATCGGCGTCATGACGGACGGGTCGTGATGACCCATGACGCCGAGTTGGCGTTCGACCCGGTCGCGGCCGAGGCGTTGCATCAGCAGGTCGGTTGCGGTGTTGTCGGACAACGAGATCATCTTCTCGGCCGCCTCCCGAACCGACACCTTCGTGCCGTCGGGCAGATTCTGCAGTTCACCCGACGGCGCGCTCTTGGTGGCATCACGAACGGTGAGCTGGTCTTCCCAGCGGATGTTGCCTGCGTCGATCTCGTCGGTGAGCGCGCCGAGAACGTACAGCTTGAACACCGATCCGAGGGGAAGCACCGAGTCCGCGTTGACGGAGTAGATCGATTCGCAGTCGCCGCCGTTGAGCCGAGACGCGCTGTAGGAATAGTTCGGAGCGACCTTCGACAGTGCCGCGTCGAGATCGTCGAACGACGAGATCGTGGGGGTGTCCGGCCGGGCCAGGAAGCCGTCGAGCTTGCCATCGGTGCCTATCGACGTCGTGATCGTGGCCGGGATGCCCGCGGTGGTGAAGTGCAGGACACCGGAGTTCGGACCGGCCTCGAAGCTCGTGGCCACGTTCGGTGCGCCTGCCCGCAACTGTTCGAGTGGGGTGGCGAGCCCACCCAGCGGTGCGACGGCCTCGGCCAGCTCGGGGCCGGTGACTGCCTCGACCTCGGCGGGGTCGGGTGTGTTCTCGGCGTTGATCCACCGCAGGATGCGTTCGTTGACTGCGCCCACGGGAGTTGAGGTATCGACGGCGAAGTCCGGAGCGGTCGTGGTGGGCACGGGCGCAGCGGACGTGCCCCCGCAGGCGGAGAGCGCCAGAGTGGCGGCAACGACCACTCCCACGAGTCTCGTCACGGTGCGCGTCGTCATGCTGCGATGCTAATGGATTCGGACATTTCGCCACCCGTCCAGTCTCGGTACGGCCGGACGGGCGCTGTGGCAATGTGCTCTGGCGTGCTGACTTCCGAAGACGTCCGTCGAATCGACTCCGATCATCTCTGGCACCCCTACAGCCGGTTCCCGGCGGATGCGACGCCGCTGCTGGTCGACAGCGCGTCGGGAGTGCGACTGACGTTGGCCGACGGCAGGCAACTCGTCGACGGCATGAGCTCGTGGTGGGCGGCGGTGCACGGCTACCGGCATCCGGTGCTCGACGCCGCCGCGCACGATCAGCTGGGCCGAATGAGCCACGTCATGTTCGGCGGACTGACACATGCTCCGGCGGCCAGGTTGGCCGAGCTGCTGGTCGACATCACCCCCGCGGGGCTCGAGAAGGTGTTCCTCGCCGATTCCGGATCGGTCTCGGTGGAGGTCGCGGTGAAGATGGCGCTGCAGTACTGGCGCGGACGCGGCGAGAACGGTCGCACTCGGCTGTTGACCTGGCGCGGCGGATACCACGGAGACACGTTCGCGCCGATGAGCGTCTGCGACCCGGACGGCGGCATGCACACGCTGTGGACCGATGTGCTCTCGAAGCAGGTGTTCGCTCCGGCTCCGCCCGCGGAGTTCGACGCCGGCTACGTCGCCGAATTCGAGCGGGTACTCGCCGAGCACGCGCACGAACTGGCGGCGATCATCGTCGAGCCGATCGTGCAGGGCGCAGGCGGAATGCGGTTCCACGACGCGCGCTATCTGCTGGAACTGCGCCGATTGGCCGACGAGTACGGGGTATTGCTGATCTTCGACGAGATCGCAACCGGATTCGGTCGGACCGGGGAGCTCTTCGCCGCCGATCACGCGGGTGTCGCACCGGACATCATGTGCATCGGCAAGGCATTGACCGGCGGATATCTGACCTTGGCGGCGACGCTGTGCACCACCGAGGTGGCCGAAACAGTATCGGGCGGCGAGGCCGGTGGTCTGATGCACGGGCCGACGTTCATGGGTAATCCACTGGCGTGTGCGATCGCGGTGGCGTCGGTGGAACTGCTGCTCTCGCGCGACTGGCGCGCCGAGGTCGCACGGCTGGCGTCGGGGTTGGCCGACGGCCTCGCACCGGCCCGGTCTCTGCCGGGAGTCGCCGATGTTCGCGTTCTCGGCGGCATCGGCGTCGTCGAGATGTGCAGTCCGGTGGACATGGTTCGAGCCACGGCAGCGGCCGTCGACGCGGGTGTGTGGCTGCGGCCGTTCGGCCGTCTGGTGTACGCGATGCCGCCCTACATCTGCACCGAGGAGGACGTGACGGCCATTGCAGGCGCGATGCTGGCGGTGGCCCGAAGCCATAATTGAACAGCGTTCAAGTATGGTGCTGCCATGACCTCTCTGGAGTGGCTCGACGCCACCGCGCACGCCCGACGCGAGGCCGGCCTCGAGCGCGTCGTGATCCCCCGCACGGCCGAGGAGGCGATCCTCGACCTGGCTTCGAACGACTACCTCGGCCTGTCCAGGCATCCGGCCGTCATCGACGGAGCGTGCGCCGCTGCGCGCCGGTGGGGCGGCGGATCCACCGGATCGCGGCTGGTCACCGGTACCACGACGGCGCACGAGCGACTCGAGGAGAACCTCGCCGACTTCGTCGGAGCCGAGGCGGGACTGGTGTTCTCCTCCGGCTACACCGCCAACCTCGGGATCGTGACGGCACTGGCGGGCCGAGACGCACTGGTGATCTCCGACGCCGCGTCGCACGCCTCGCTCATCGATGCCTGTCGCCTGTCTCGGGCCCGAGTGGCCGTCTCTCGGCACTGCGATACCGGCCATGTCGACGAGCTGTTGTGGGAGCGTCCCGAACGGCGGGCCCTGGTGGTGACCGACTCGGTGTTCAGTGCCGACGGAGATCTCGCGCCACTGGCCGAGCTGTACGCGGTGTGTCGAAGACGAAACGCGGTGCTCGTCGTCGACGAAGCGCACGGGTTGGGCGTACGCGGAGCCGGCGGCCGGGGAGCCGTCCACGAAGCAGGACTCGCCGGCGCACCCGACCTGGTGATCACCGCAACGCTGTCCAAGGCCCTCGGATCGCAGGGCGGGGTGGTTCTCGGGCCGGCCGCGGTGCGCACTCAGGTGCTGCACGGTGCGCGCACGTTCGTGTTCGACACCGGCCTCGCGCCTGCCTCCGTGGGCGCGGCATCGGCCGCGTTGACCGTCCTGCGCGACGAACCCGAACGGGTGCACTCGATCGGTGTGCGAGCGACGCAACTCGCCGCCGCAGCGGGCGTCGAAGCGACCGAATCGGCGGTGGTCCCGGTGGTTCTGGGCGACGCGCAGCGTGCGGTGCAGGCGGCCGCGGACTGCCTCGAGCTCGGCGTCCGCGTCGGATGCTTCCGGCCACCGTCGGTTCCGGCCGACGGGTCTCGACTCCGACTGACCGCGCGCGCCGATCTCACCGACGCCGATGTCGACCGTGCCGCGTCGGTCCTCGCGGCTGTGTTGAATGCGGCTGTGCCGAATGCGGCGGTGTCGAATGCGGCGGTGCTGTCGTGACGGTTCTGTTCGTGACCGGAACGTCGACCGGCGTCGGCAAGACCGTGGTGACCGCGGGTATCGCGGCGGCCGCGCGCGCAGGCGGATGGACGGTTGCGGTGTGCAAACCGGCGCAGACCGGCGTCGGAGGTGACTACCCGGACGAAGCCGATATCGATGTGGTGCAACGGCTTTCGGGCGTGCGTGGAGTGGAGCTGGCGCGATACCCCGAGCCGCTGGCTCCGGACGTTGCGGCGCGCCGATCGGGTCGGCCGATGCTCGAACTCGCCGCTGTGGTCGACACTGTGCGCACGCTCGATGCGGCCCATGACCTCGTGCTGGTCGAAGGTGCGGGTGGAGTGGCGGTGCGTCTGGGCGCAGGAGGGTTCACCGTGCTCGACATCGCCGGGGCCGTGTCTGCGCCGATCGTCGTCGTGGCCGGTGCAGAGCTGGGAACGCTCAACCACAGCGCGCTGACCACTGCCGCGGCGCGGGCGGTCGGGGTCGAATGCGCAGGGCTGGTGATCGGATCGTGGCCCGCCGAGCCGAGCCTTGCCGCGCGGGTCAACCGCGACGAGCTGCCCCTCGTGACGGAGGTCGGGCTGATCGCGCGCATCCCGGAAGGAGCCGGCCGACTCGCTGCGCGGGCCTTCGAAGCCCTGGCCGTGGGTGCCTTCGGCGAGTTTACCGAGTCGTTACTCGGGTACCCGCCGTAGAGAATCTGCCGTCTCGGCATTCGAAAACAGACGGGAAATAGACACCATGAACACCACCGTATGGATCATCGTTGCAGTAGTAGTCGTTCTGTTGGTCATTGCCATCGCCGTGGTCGTTGCCCGCAAGGGCAAGGAACGTAAGAGAGTGGAAGCGAACGAGATTCGCGAAAAGGCTGCCGATCAATCCTCAGTCGTCGAGGAGCGTGAACTGATGGCGCGCGAAAGCGAAGCCAAGGCACGCCGCGCGCAGGCAGAGGCCGACGTCAAAGCAGCCGAGGCGGAGAAGCTCGCACAGCAGGCGCAGTCTCATCAAGGAGTTGCGGCGTCGTCACGCGACGAGATGGAATCGCAGTTCGAGCGTGCGAATCGAATCGACCCGGACGTGAAGAACGGCAAGAACATGACAGGCGATCGGAACGTCACAGGGGACAGGAACGTCGTCGGTGACCGGAATGTGGCGGATGACCGCACTGTGGCAGATGACCGCACTGTGGCAGATGACCGCACTGTGGCAGATGACCGCACTGTGGCAGATGACCGCACTGTGGCAGATGA